>JAGYMO010000078.1 GCA_018400255.1 Deltaproteobacteria bacterium | reverse complement strand
GTAACCAGATACAAGTATTAAACTAAACTCTCCGCGTGTCGAAGCGAAGCGGAGATCCCGTCTGCGGGGTCGAAAATCCCGCTAAGCGGAGAAAGCGAGGGTTTTTCTCCCTTTCCCCGAAGGAGACAATACATTTATACGTCTTGTTTTGATATCCTTACCTTGAAAATCGAGGTGGCGTTTTTTATCTTCTGAAATTTTAGTGCTCTTGTGCGCAATAAATCCAGGTCTTTAATAATGGCCTTGTAATCCTGGTACCTGTCTTCTGGCCTTTTTCCCATCATTTTTTCAATAACCTTGCCCAATGCACTTGAGACTTTAGGATTTTTCTTTCGAAGCGTGGTTAGTTCCCTTCTAAGATGTTTTTCCAACACTTCCTCTTTGCTCTTGCCTTCAAACGGAGGAAAACCTGTAAATGCGTGGTAAAATGATGCCCCAAGGGAGTAAATGTCGCTTCTCTGGTCCAGGGTATTTCCCAAAATAGAATCGGGAGATATGTAAAGAGGCGATCCGACAATCCCGTCTTTTTTATTGTCTTTCCCGTCTATATCAACAACCTTTGCCACCCCAAAATCCACAATTTTTATTGTGCCATCCTCGCTGATCATTATATTTGCAGGCTTAATATCACGATGAATAATATTCTTCTGGCTGACAAAATCAAGGGCTTCACATAAGCTTATGAGATAATTAACCCCCTTTAGCATATTTAAAATAACACCCCTTTTAATCATTTCAGCCAATGTTTCACCGTTAATATACTCCATTGCAAAGTAAAGGATTTGGTTTACATTTCCAATAGAGTAAATACGTGCGATATTTTGGTGATCAAGCTGAGATACAAAACGGGCCTCTTTAATAAACAAATCCCTATATGATTCCTTAGAGGAAAGTTTATAGGAAATAACTTTCAGCGCAACGGTACGCTCCAGGGCAATATCCCATCCTTTAAAAACCCCGCCCATGGCACCTGCGGCCATAAAAGAGACGGCCCTATAGTTATCGAGTTGCTTTCCAATAAGGCTTTGATAGAAACGAAGATCGTAGGATGTCTCCTTTGCTCTTGAAGGTGCAGTTGGAGGATATGCGTTTTCATGGATAGCGGCCTTTTCCCCTGTAAATAAAATGTCCTTATTTATCGATTCACTCGAGTCTTCGGATTGAGGGGTTTTAGTTATAACAGGTGGAGACTCTTTGTCCTTCTGAATTACGGAACTAATGTAGGTAAGTATATCTATCCATTGCGTGCTTTTTATAACTTCTACTCCCATTGCCGCAGATTGATTATGATTTGCAAATGCAATATGTCTTATCTGGCCCTTTACAACGGAAATACCTGTTGGCAAGGTTATTCTGACATATAATTCAACCCCCACCTTTCCCAAGAGAGCTGTCTCAATGAGCAGACCAAGGCTATTGATATTTTTTACTTTAGCAGGCATCCAGAGAATGCCATTTCGGGAAGCCTCGGCACGTATGGGTGGAATCAAAGAAGGTCTTTTATTCTTTCGTCTTTCCTGAGTATCCCCATCTTTTTTGCCTATCTTTATTGGTTTGTGTTCAGGCTTGTCAAAGGCAGGTATATTTTCAGCGTCTTTATGAGAATCAAAGACCTCTTTTATCCGGGAAAGGATAATATCCGTATCTATCGGGTATACTATATAATCGGTAGCACCCAATTTATACGCCTTAAAAGCCCTTCCCTGATCATTTAAATGGACGAGGAAGATAAAAGGGACATTATCCCTTAGTGGATCATTTTTAAGAAAACGCAGAAAGTCATAACCGCTTATATCCCTTAAGGTGTTTTCGCTGACGATCAAACCAACGGGATTAGAAGTCATGGCAGATAAAGCACCTCGCATATCCGTTGCTGTATGAACAGTATACCCCTCTTCATTCAACGATTTGCTGATTTTTTTCAAAAATGCTTCGTCACGGTTAATAAAAAGTATATCGTGTTTATTGCTCATCATTCATAATGTGCGGATTTCAACTGATCCAAGAAAGCGGGGCAAAAGGTTTTGAAAATGTGATACTCCGCAATATTTGATTGGGATATCCTTTTGTTCCTGATCCTGCAAAATGGTAAACAAGTTGTATAAGAAAAAGGTATCTTTTGCGCCCTACAAATAAAGCATGCCTATAATTTTGCTCTCTTAGTTTTTATTGTTAAAAACCGGTTCTAAAATTTTTTATATGAATCCTTAGTAATAATCCTTAAATAATCTTGATATATCTTGATATATGTTGCCATTTCTTAGTAATAAATGCTTAGCCTTGCCTTACCCTTTAAGAATAGTGTGATAAAAAAGATTTTATCATAACAAGATATTCGATCTTAGCACCAATTTGACATGCGTTAATGATTTTGGGGTTTCATATAATTCAGGCATACCTGGAGTGCAAAATACTGAAAATTTACTTCAAAGATTAAAACGGCAATGGGCGTTTTTTCGGCATGCCCTATCTGATGTCCGCTTCCTACTATGACTGACGGTAGGGAAATCTCAAAATGGTATGGTTTGTCAACAAACTCTTTCTTAGTAGAACCACCAATCATATTAATAATCTCAGCCACGCCATCATGAATTAATTCAGCATTTATACGATCCTCATCCACACCCATCATCTGTGCAATAATCATCTTAGCCAGCGGCCAGTAAAACGTTATCCCCAAAATTCCCTCTGCTTTTCCGGACAGCCCAATTATACCTGAAATATCCCCAAATATCCTGAAATCGTTTGCAAAATACACTTCTCTAAAACTTGGTTCAACAGATGCAGTGGTCTTTAGAACATTACAGGTATTAGTAATAAATGAATCGAGATACTCTTTTTCTTCCTTTAATGGCTCTCTGTTTGGAGATAGATATCCCTTAAGAATCTGTTGAAATGCGGCGGGCGGGTCATCCAGTGAAAGTACTTCAGTGGCGCCAGAGGAAAGATAGGGCTCTATTGCATGTATATTTCCTTGCTTTTTTATCACAATTATAGGCAGATTTCTAAAGTAACAGGCATAGCGAAGTTTTTTAATGCGCTGCAGTAACTCATCCTGATTATCTGCAGATTCTACAAGGATCATTCTGTAGTCTTGAAGACTATCGATATCTTCAAATGATTTGCCCGATAATATGGCCTCCTCACCTAACATTTCCTTCAGGGTATCCATCACCTCTAAGCTGCAATCAACAGCAATAATTGAATCCGCCATAAATAGTTCTCCGCAATAAATGATCTAAATCTTGATAGTGCTACTGATCAATTTTGTCAATTCATCTTGAGTGAAGGGTTTTGCCAGATAACCCTTCGCGCCCTCATTAAAAGCCAAATCCATTTTGCCTATTTCAGCCTCTGTGGAAACCATCAAAACAGGGATATCTTTATACTGGTCATTTCCCTTCATTTCCTTCAATACCTCCAGGCCATTCATTACAGGCATATTCCAATCAAGAAGAATTAGTCCTATCTCAGACCATGATAGTTGTAAAATGTCTATAACCTCCTGTCCGTTAGCTGCATGAAGAATCTCGAAACCCATGGGTTTGAGGGCATTAGAAATGATGTTTCTCATTACACGTGAATCATCAGCAACAATCACTTTCATATCACTTCCTCACAATTAATTGGTTTTCTGAAATCTTGAAAATAACTATTAGCAAAATGGAAAACTTTTTTAACTGATTGAACACTATCATAAAAATCATAAAAAGTTAAATTCATTTTTCTTACGTTTAATGCTATCATATTTATAGTCTAATTGGAGTAAATCCCAAGATTTTAAGAGCTAAACCATTCTAAAACACTTCATTCTGTTAAATATTCTGGGTCTGCTGCAATGCTGCTTTAAAAGTCAAAATTTCATGGTAAGCCATTTTACTATTTATAAAGGATTAATCGGAAATTCAGAGATTTTCTAAAGTTAATTATTATAAAAAACCGCATAAAATGTTCTTATATGTGGAATTTCCAAACCACCGAGCCCAACTTGAAAAACTTAGCAAATACACTTTACCTTTGTCTGGTAAGCCTTTTTCGACCCTCTTGACAACTTTAAAAAGCTGATTATTTATTTTTATAAAAATACCCATCGATCGGTGGACCTTCTTTAAGGCTCTGAAAATGGTTAATTAAAATCGCAGAATATAAAGGATTTTACGAGGCTGTTATTAGGGCTTTTTACATTAAACCTAAACGCAAATGAAAGGAGGTATGAACTATGATATTAAGAAGAATTACTGGCTGGCCTACGAGGGTCTTGACGAGCCCTTTTGAGGAATTGGAAAACATAAGAAGGCAAATGGACCTACTTACTGAAGGCCTAACAAGGAGTGTATTGAGGGAAACAACAGCGGGAGTTTTCCCCCTCATGAATATTACAGAGGATAAAAACAACTATTATATCAGGGCCGAGCTTCCAGGTCTCAGGGCTGATGATATAGACATATCTGTTACAGGTGATAGTCTTTCTATCTCTGGTGAGAGAAACCTTCCTGTTGAGGAAGAGAAGGCTCAGTATCATCGCAGAGAAATGGAACAGGGGAAATTTAGCAGGATTGTCAACCTGCCCTCCCAGGTAGATACAGGGAAGGCGGAGGCAAATTGTGCTGACGGAATTCTCACGGTGGTTTTGCCTAAGGCAGCGGCCTCAAAACCAAAGCAGATTACCGTCAAGACATCCTAATATCAAAAATGAAAGGAGGCTTACATGATGGTAAATACAGAAAGTAAAGCACTGCAAGCGAAAGAGAAATCAGAAGTGACCTCGCCGGCTGAACAAACAAAATCTGGGCTGGTATTCACCCCGGCAGTTGATATATATGAAACTGATAAGAATATTACCCTGTTAGCAGACATGCCCGGGGTCAAGCCTAAAACTCTGAACATCGACCTCCATGAAAACATACTCACCTTAGACGGCGACGTAAATTCACCTGAAGGTGCTGATGAGGTTGATGTCATTAGAGAATATAGTACGGGCAAATACTACAGGCAGTTCACCCTTTCACAGATCATTGACCAGGGTAAAATAGACGCTGAAATGAAGGATGGGGTCCTTCGATTAAAACTTCCTAAGGTTGAAGCTGCAACGCCTCGAAAAATAACAGTTAAAAGTTAACAAGGAGTCAGCTCAACCTCGAATGATACTGTAAAATAATGACATTAATCATTTAGCTTAAAACAATCGAGCGGCTTTAGAAGAAAAGGAAAAAATTACATTCTTAAAGCAAGCCGCTCTATTGTTTAAGCAATAAATCGAGAAGAAAAGTATCATTTCATTTGGGACAAAGGAGGATGATATCATGGCCGTATCTCAAAAAGCAAAGAAGAAACTGGATGAGGCAAGTAAGGAGATAAAAGAGTCTATTGACAATTTAAAAAAAGAGGTGGCGGAACTTACAAAAAAGGTAAAGGAACGTCTAAGGGGAACAGGACAGGATATGCGTGAATCAGCTGATGATCTTAGCAAAGAATTAAAGGGACTTTCAGAAAAAATAAGGGAACTTGTCCCCAAGAAAACCAGGGGAAACCAACTCCCTGTTAATATCGAGAGGTATACTGATTTTCAGCCTGATGCCTGGTCGCGGTCCTTACTTGATTTACGTAAGTCCACTAATCGCCTATTTGATGACTTCTACAAAAATCTAAGAATACCATTAATGGATGAGGAAGCTCCCTGGGCCTTTAAAACAGATATTGTGGAATCAAACTGGCCTCGCGTTGATATGAGCGAATCGGATAATGAAATAGTAATAACAGCAGAGCTTCCGGGAGTGGTTAAAGACAACGTTGATATTTCAGTTACTGAAAACAGAATAACTATTAGCGGGGAAAAAAGAGAGCAACAAAATTTGAAGGAAAGAGGTTATTATAAAACAGAACGTTCCTACGGTTCTTTCCAGAGGAGTTTTTATCTTCCCTGCAAAGTGGAACCAGATAAAGTCGATGCACATTTTATAGATGGTGTGCTGACCGTTAATCTACCAAAGTCTATGGCTGAATCTGAGCAAATCAAGAAAATTCCAATACGCAGCGGTTAAAGTGACTACCACCATGTTATGTGGTGGTAGTTGACCAATGAATTATTTTCCGTTACTGATTAAGAATTTCCACCCTTGCCAATACACACCGCATCGCCGGGTTTCAAGATTCCAAGCAATAAAAAAAGCAAGCGGTCCCCAATGATGCATTTACCTTAGGACTCAAGGCAAGACCGTAACACATCATAAACACCGATAAAACAATAATTTTTTCTGCGCTTACCATACTCGCTTTACCGTTGTTGATCCATGAATCAACAAGGTTATTATTAATTGTGGGGCTCTCTCTTTCAGGTAGGTAACAAGTATTGCAGCAATGATATAAAGGCAAATGCTATACAATTGTGTTATTCATTTTGGAAATCGCCTTTTCCAGCCTTTTTGCCTCTTCAAGAATTATGTTTGCGTACTGGCTTCCCTTTGCATCTAAATCCAGGGACTCTGCCAGCTTGCGGGCAAAGCCGCCCACTGCAAGAAGGGGATTACGAATTTCATGGGCCACTGCTTGAAGGGTATACTGAACTACTTCATTTTTTCCATTAAGCGATTCAAACGAAGGTAGCCTCTCTTTATAATTCCTCCCATCAAAATTTGACATTCTTTCTGAAATATCGCTCAGTGTCTTGTTGGCCTTCTCCATAATCTCAAGTAAGTCCATCTCTTTGTTTAATGCTAAATTCAGACTTTTTGCAATGTACTGGACCTTGTCAAAGGTCTCAATCAATATATCATTAATAGCCTCCCTTCTAAGGCCAAAAATCCTCTCAGCTTCTATAAAAGGATCATGAAAACTAGTTGATTCGTGCAATATTAGTCGAGAAAATTTTCCTGCTAGCTCATAAATCTTTGCCAGCAAAGGCGCATCTTCAGAAAGGGCGGCCTCACCATAAATCAACTGGCTCTGGGCAATTGATTGAGGAAATTGCCAACATTTAAGGGCAGCCTCTCCCACTTGTCTATGATCTATCCCATAACGCCCTTTCTCCCATTTAAGTAAATCTTCCAATGGCTCTAATGTAATAATGGCAATCTCACTATCTGGCTTAATCATTATGTCAAAAAGGATTAAAAATCCTATCTCCATAATCAAGGCGGAGATAAATATCTCATCAGGAGAGCCCTCTCCTATTTGCTCGCTTATGCATTTAGATATAAGCGCCTTATAAAGACTAATTTTCCAGAACTGTTCATAATCAAATGGCCCAATCGTTCCCATAGGAAATGTTTCCCGCAGAGAAAGAGAAAGCGCCATTATTCTAAGACGCTGAAATCCCATCCTCACAATGGCCTGTCTCAGCGAGGTTGTAGGCTTTGAAGAATGAAAAAAGGCACTATTTGCTATCCTTAAAACCCTCACCGTGAGGGAGGGGTCATTAGATATGGTAGAGGCTAGCTTATCAGCGGTGCAAGAATCATCTAAGGCCATCTCGATTAATTTCATTGCAACTGGTGAAAGCGGTGGGAGAGAGTAACCTGACTCTATTTTTTTAATGAGATCTTCTGGCTTCATTTTATTTATTTAAGTATGTGCCTATAAAAATTCATAAAATTACCCATATAGTTATTGTCTCCTTCGGGGAATGGGAGAAAAACCCTTGCCTTCTCCCGACGTATCGTCGGGAACCAAGAGGCGAATATCTTAAGTCTAATAGCTTTATCAGGTTCCGTTACAAAGGGGCAACATGGCAAAGAAATAATGCACCTCAAAAACTCAGTGCCTGTGTGCCTTTGTGCTTCTGACCCTCAAGCTATCCCTTTTAGAATAGGAGTTGACTTGAGCACAAATGAAATTCTATGAAATTGCCACTTTTACAGGCATTGGCTTTAATACATCAGACAAATAACGCGGTTTCATCTCTACTAGCAGCCCTCTTTTACCTGCATTAATATATATCGTCTCTAAATCCAAAATTGTTGACTCAATATACACCCTCAGTTTTCTCTTCGTTCCGAATGGCGATATGCCTCCGACAAAATATCCCGTTAGATTATGGGCCTTATCAGGTTCACATGACGTAACGCTCTTCACCCCTAAAAACCTTGCAAGGCCTTTCGTGGAGACCTTTTTATCTCCATGCATGAGAACCAAAAAGGCCTCACCCTCTTCATCCTCCATAACAAGGGTTTTTATAACATTGTACTCATCCACATTGAGTTCTTTTGAGGCCAATGATGTTCCTCCCTTATCCTCATACTTATAGGCATGTATAGAAAATTCAGCATTATATGCCCTTAGTGTTCTAATTGCCTGGGTCACAGGTAGCTTTTCTTTGGCCATCCTTTCGAAATCCTTAAAAAATGCATATATCGTTTATCACGTATTTAGTGAAACACATTAAGGAAATTGAGATTATAACTATTAATTTTAAGTATCCCGAAGCCACTCCCTTTTTAATTCAGAAAATCGTTTTTCCATTATTGCTACACGTATTTGACGCATTAATGACTCAATAAAGCTCAAATTATGAATAGATGCAAGCCGCACTGCAAAAGAATCCTTAATTTTAAAAAGATAACGGATATACGCCTTAGAATAATTCATACATGTATAACATTTGCACGATTCATCTATGGGCCTCGTGTCATATCTATAAGCACTATTAAGCAGATGTATTCTATAACGTTTGCCTTCTTTTGTAAAGACGGTGCCTGTTTTAGCAAGTTTGGTAGGAAAAATACAATCAAAGAGGTCAATACCACGCTCTACGATTTCAAATATATCGTCTATCTCACCAATGCCCAAAAGATGCCTTGGTTTATCTTTTTTTAGCAATGGCATAACGAGGTCCAAAATATCATGCATTCCTTTCTTTGATTCTCCGAGAAAACCTCCAATTGCATATCCACTAAAGTCCTGTTCGGCAAGGAATCGAGCCCCCTCCAATCTAAGGTCCTTAAAAATACCCCCTTGAACAATGCCAAAAAGGGCCTGGCCATCAGAGGAAGCCTGCTTAAATTCTTCCAGTGCCCTTAAAGACCACCTCTGAGTTCTTGCCATAGCCTCTTTTGTATAGCGATAGTCATGGAAAGGTGACGTGCACTCATCGAGCATCATAATAATATCCGCCCCGAGCTTTTTCTCTATATTTATAATACGCTCCGGCGTATAATTCCGCTCGGAGCCATCAATATAGGATAAGAATTTAATGCCGTCCTCGTCGACTGATATGGAAGGCTTCTCTTTTTCTGTATGTACTCCAGGCCCTTTAAATTTTTTATCGTTAGACATTGATGCAATTTTTCCTGACCTTGCTTCTTTTCTCGCACCAAGGCTAAAGGCCTGAAATCCTCCGGAATCAGTTATCAAAGGCCTATCCCATCTCATAAAATTATGAAGACCCCCTCGCCTGTTAATAACATCCTCTCCCGGCTGAAGGTGAAGGTGAAATGCATTTGCAATGATGACCTGTGTCCCTATGTTCAGCAATTCATCCACTGATAGAGGATTTACCGAAGCCAAAGTCCCGACTGACACGAAAGATGGGGTCTTAATAGACCCATGGGAAGTAACTAAATTGCCTGCCCTCGCCTTTCCGTCCTCTGTCATAACTTCAAATGAAAACATTGATATATTTCTCTGTGCTGTTTAATTGTCTAAATAACAAAGGTGGATTCGTTAAAGAATCATATCACAAAAAAAACGTTTTTCGTAACAGAAAATAGGTAGAGTAGAGGGCAGACTCCAGTTTCCGTAGGAATAGGCCTATCTGT
>JAGYMO010000077.1 GCA_018400255.1 Deltaproteobacteria bacterium | reverse complement strand
GGCAGATCAAAATGAAGCCAGGTCTTGTACTTATTTTGAGGTAAGGCTTTTAATGGCGCGTCATCTTTCTCGTTTTCTACCTCCTGCACGCCGATTAGGGCGGCGGCCTCTGCCCTGTTAAAATTATCCTTATATGCCCTTTCATTTGCCGCAATACCCATTTCGATGGTGGAGGTTGTTGTCGCGGCTATCCCCATCAGGCTGAGCATCATTAACATGAGCATAGCCAATATAAGGGCAGATCCGTCTTGGTCTATCATTATGCTCGTTTTTATAAAATATTTAATTTTCACCTTTATGTTTCTTAACAAAAGGTTCATAAGAACTATTCCCCCTTCAAAGATTGACTAAACAGCCGGTTTGGCATTCGTAAGCCAGATATACTTAATAGTCCCTCTTTCCTGCCAGTCAACCGTTACAATTATCACCTTTGTATTGGGTACCGTGCAATTTATATCAGGGCACCGTTTTAAATAATTCGGTACAGAGGCAGGGATAGACGGAGGACAATACGAAGTACCAGCGATAAAATTAGGGCAAGAGTCTATTCTCCATCTGATAGTGTAAATTCCCTGATTGTCCGTTCCTCCGCCAACCAGATTGGCATAAGGTAGTGCAAGAAGTTCTTCTATCTTGTCCTGAGCCCAGGTGGTAGCGCCAGTAAGGTTATTAGCCGAGTCATTTCCGTTGATTGCGCTAATTTGCATAGAGGCTATAGCAAGTATTCCTATGGTAAATATGGATATGGCAATCATGACCTCGACGAGGGTAAAACCCCCTGTATCTTTTTTTCTATTTCTCGTCAATCTCTTTATGATGGACTTCATGCGTTGCACTATGCCTGTCCCGTTAAAGGTTGCGACAATTTATCACTGTTGTAAGCACACGCCGGCGAAAATTATCTCCATTAGTAGGTGATAAATCCAGTATTACCCTTCCATGCCGGTTTCTATATTTAAAATCATTTACATTATTATTTATATCTTTCCTGTTCCCTCTATCCCTATACTCCCTGTCTCCTCTTCCAACCCTCGCTATTATAGTCACCTCTACTGATTTAATCCGATTTATGTTTGCTGCGACATTTCCAGCTCCATCATCATCAAGGATTGCAGGAGGGTTAGCGTTGTCATAATACACGAAATCCAGGGCGTCTATGTTTTCTGCTATAAGGTTGCTGTTTCTCTCGAAATCTAGATCCCCGTCGCCATCATTGTCTGCGAGGGCATAGATAATATTCTCGTTGGCATCACCGACATCTCCATCAGGGTTTCCTGTGTCTGAGTCATTATTTATATCTAAGGTAAAGTTAATGGTATTTGGGCCTGCCGTAACGAAGCCTGGTGATATGCCTTTTTTCTGGGTTGGATGGCAGCCTGCCATTCGTATCTCTCGCTCCATGTAATACATGGCGGATCTGACATTCTGCTGCATTGTAGCAACCTCTTCCTGGGCTATGTAAGAGTCCTGCTGGGTCTTGCTGGCAGAGTAGACCGCCGCCATGACAATGCCGGTTATTGCCATGGCAATAAGAAGTTCAAGCAAGGTAAAGCCCTCATTTTTTGACCCATTTTTGAATTTATAATAGTTCATCGCCTAATATTCTTCATTTAGATCCAGTTTCCAGGGTTCGCGTACCATTTTCTCAATAAAATCGCCCCGCTTGTTCTTGTACCTACTGTATAACTTGTGCTTTGATTATTTTGAAGGTATACATAACCTCCGCTTCCCGTTCCTCTGGAGTTGAATACGAGAACATTGGAGGTATAACTTATATCATTAGCAGGCAAGGCTCCTCCACCTACTGTAGCATTTTTAGTAGCGATTCCATGGCCATAATTTATACTGCTGCCGTAGCCAGGAAGGGTAGTAGTACTTACAATGGTATTATTAGGATCTGAGCATTTAGAGTTTGCGACCCATTTAGAGCATATACAATAGCAACTGTCGGCAGGATCAAAAACAAGTGCCCAGCTCGAGTTATTCTTTATGGCACCCATTTTGGTTGATTGCATGGCCGAATAAAGATCCCTTGCAGCCCTTTTTAGTCTGTATTCAGGCATAAAGCCGACTATATTAGGAACAGCCACTGCGAGTACAATTCCTATAACAGCGATTACAACCATTGCCTCAACAAGAGTGAAGCCCTTTTTATCCATTGTATTTTCCATTTACATATATTTAAGCAAAAGTGATGCCAAGTAATAGCATCAATTACCATATATGAAAATCGTATTCATTCCTTTGTAATT
>JAGYMO010000076.1 GCA_018400255.1 Deltaproteobacteria bacterium | reverse complement strand
ACTACTCCAATTATAGAAATCATTGGTTTTCCCCTTTCCCTTAAATCTAAACAATACAGTTTAACAACGTGTCAAAAGACCGTCATGAGTGCGTTAAAGTAGGTTCTCTTGTATATTCTTATAAATTTTGTGAACCTGTGAAGCCTGACCCCACTACCTATTTCCATTCGTGTTCTATTATCGATTTACCTCCTTTTATCGCTAGTTTTGACATTTTTATGCCTCCCTAAATTAAATTTTTTATTTTTGTATCTTTTTGATCTGGCAAGGGAACTTCAGTTCTATTTAAACATCCTCTTATTTAATAAGGAATTTACATTGAGCGGCAATATTTTCAGCGGTCAATCCATAAGCTGCAAAAAGGTCCGCAGGTTTTCCGGATTTCCCGAATTTATCCTGAATACCGACACGCATAAATTTAGCACAAGAATTACCAGCAAGAACCTCAGCAACCGCTGAACCGAGTCCGCCAATAATTGAATGCTCTTCGACTGTTACTACTGCTCCACATTGTTCTGCCATCTTCAAAACACATTCAGTGTCAAAAGGTTTAATGGTATGGAAGTTGACCACAGAAGTATGAATGCCTTCGGTAGCCAATATATCAGCAGCCTTTAATGCCTCCGTAAGCATAAGTCCTATAGCCATAATACAAATATCCGAACCATCTTTCATTATATTGGCTTTGCCGGGAATAAATGGCGTTTCTTCCCTGGTGATGGTTTCCACAACCGGACGTGCCACGCGGATGTAGACGGGTCCATTTATTTCACAAGCTGCAAAAACAGCCTTCTTGGTTTCAATAGGATCACAGGGCACAAAAATTGTCATACCCGGAAGAACCCTCATCAAAGCTATATCCTCTATACTCTGGTGGCTTCCACCGTCTTCCCCCACGGAAAGACCCGAATGCGAAAGACCGAACTTAACGTTGGCATTAACATAACTGATAGAATTGCGAATCTGCTCATAGGCACGACCTGTACCGAATATTGCAAAGGTACTGGCAAAAGGAATCAAACCGGAATGGGCAAAGCCGGCAGCCGCACCCATCATATTTACTTCGGCAAGTCCAAAATTATAAAAGCGATCAGGATATTTCGCTGCAAAAATGCTGGTCATGGTCGCATGGGAAAGATCCGCATCCATAACAACAATTTTATCATTTTTTGCTCCCAGTTCGGCTAAAGCCTCACCATAAGCTACTCTTAGTGATTTACTTTCAGACATTAGTCATTACCCCCAGTTCTTTTAATGCAACATTATATTCATTAGTATTTATCACCCTACCATGCCATTCAAAGTGATTTTCCATAAAGGATATTCCCTTACCCTTTACTGTTTCACAACAAATAAACTTCGGCTTGCCGGCAACAGGTATATTGATGGCTTCGGTTATAGCATTAATATCATGTCCATTAACCTTGATACATTCAAAGCCGAAAGTTCTATATTTGGCCATGATATCTCCGATACTCATCACCTGATCGTTTGAACCATCTATTTGAAGACCGTTATAATCTAGCAACACGATAAGATTATCCAGTTTATAATGAACTGCAGCCATTGCTGCCTCCCAGACAATGCCTTCTTGAACCTCACCGTCTCCAATAATGACATAGACCTTATAATCAGCTTTTTTGTGTTTGGCCGCCAGAGCCAGACCAACAGCGATAGATGCACCCTGACCGAGAGAGCCAGAACTAACATCAATGCCGGGAGTCTTTTTCATATCAGGATGCCCTTGAAGATGGCTGTCAATCTGCCGTAGACGCCAAAGATCTTCACGAGAGAAATATCCTTTATCAGCTAAAATAGCATACAAAGCCGGGCAAGCGTGCCCTTTGCTAAGAACAATACGGTCACGATTCTCCATCGTTGGATTTGTCGCATCAACCTTGGCTGCCTTGTAATAAAGAGCCATCAGAATTTCAACACAGGAAAGAGAGCTTCCCGGATGACCTGACTGGCAAAGGTAGAGCATCTTGATAATATCTACCCTAATTTGTCTTGCCTTTTCATTTATAATTTCGTTATTCACTTTGACTACTCCTTTTTTTATCCTTTTACTGCACCAGCAGTAAGACCTTCCGTTAATCTCTTTTGAGCAAAGAAGAACATAATACACACTGGTATAATGGTTATAATTCCGCCAGCTGTCAGCATCCCCCATTCAACACCCAATTGACCGATTAAATTCTTAAGGGCAACTGGTATAGTCCGACTAGCTTCATTGGTAAACATAACCGCAAAAACGTATTCATTCCATGATGTCATAAAAACATAAGCTCCGGTCGCTACAATACAGGGTGCCAAAACTGGGAGAACAATTTTTACAAAAGCCTGTGCCCTGGTAGCACCATCAATCATTGCTGCTTCTTCTAATGATATTGGCAAATCTCGCAAATAACCGCTAAGCAGCCATATGGAAAAAGGTATAGTAAAGGTAGTATAGGACAGCATGAGCGCAAAGGGGGTATAGAGAATGCCAATGTTACGCATAATAGCATAAAGGGGAATTAATAACAAAACTCTTGGGAACATATTGTTGGTCAAAAATATGCCCATTAAATATTTTTTCCCTTTGAATTTGTAACGGGAGAATGCATAAGCTGCAAGCAGGGATACCGTTAAAGAAATGATAGTTGTACTCGTTGCAACTAAAAGACTATTTGTCATTGGTTTCAAAAAATTAAAACTTGTAAAAAGTCTTTTATAGGATTCAAAAGATATATTATTAGGCCAATAAGTAATTGTACTGTTGTAAAGTTCTCTTTCCGGCTTTATAGATGTTACAAAAGTCCAATAAAAAGGAAAGAGTAAAAAGAGGAGAAAAATAATCAAGGGAAGATAAATCGAAAATATCTTGGTTAATCTAAACCTTCCTTTTTTCATCTTTTATTCCTCCTCACTACTAAATATATTCTTCAAATAAAGAATAGCCACTGCCAAAAGAATAAGGGTTAACATAATGGACATGGTCGAAGCATAACCAAGATTGAGCGCATTACCCTTGTTAAAAACATAAACGCTCAATGTCTGCGTTGAATAAGCAGGACCACCCGCAGTCATATTGAAAATAACATCGACAGAGTTGGCTACCCAAATAATCCGTAACAAGGTTGAAACATATATGGTATTTTTAAGCATTGGAATGGTAATTCGAAAAAGTTTCTGAAATCCATTTGCGCCATCAACATCAGCAGCATCATACAACTCGGTTGGTATTCCTTGAAGGCCGGCTAAGATCATAAGGGCAAAGAATGGGATTCCCTGCCAGATAATTGTTACTACGACAGAGGGAAAAGCCGTAGTCTGCTGAGCCAAGAATGGTATTTTTTCCTGAATAATGCCGAATTTTAGAAAAATATCATTAAGGACACCATAATTTCCGTCATAAATCCATCTCCACATCAGACCAATCAAGACACCTGGTGTAACCCATGGAATAAGGCTAACTGAACGCACAGCTCCACGCCCAAAAAATTTTTTATTTAAAATCAAGGCTAAAACAAACCCCAGAATAAACTGAAAACCTACTCCAAAAATTACCCATAGAAATGTTTTCCAAAGTGACTGCCAGAATAAGGGATCATTAAAGATAGCAATATAATTATCAAGTCCGATAAATCCTATTTTGCTTGGTCTTCTGAGGTCATAACTTTGGAAACTCATTAAAATTGCGTTAAGTGCTGGTAAGAAGACAACCGCGAGAAAGATAATTAGAGCAGGAGAGATTAACAAATAAGGAGACAGATCTATTTTTTTTCGCTGCATAATTTATATTACTCCTTTTATAATAATTCCGGGCTGTAACGCAACATTACAGCCCGGAGAAGCAATAATTGGTCTTAATTTATCTATTCGACATAAAGGCCTTTCTGCAACTGCTGCATGGCTTCAGATGCCGTAGTTTTTCCCAAAAGTGCTGCAGCGATAGTATTTGGCCATATCGTGCTTATCCATTCGGTTGTAGAATCAAGAACCGGGAAGATACCCGCAGATGGAGCTGCCTCTATAGAAACTTTCATGAACCGGTTATTTTGGAAAACAGGAAGTTGCTGAACAGTTTTACTTACCGGAACATTTCCAGTAACGGTACACCATTTTTCTTGACCTTTTCCAGTAGCTAGATAGGCAAGCCATTCAAAAGCAGCATCTTTATTCCCACAGGATTCAAGCATAACATTTTCAGTATCACCCATGGATGTCCATTGATCAACACCTTTAGGGAATGGGAAAGCGTTGACATCATCACCAAAAGTCTCAATCATACCGGGAGAAGAACCAATATGATGAATAGTCATGGCTGTCTTCCCTGACTTAAAATTGGCAATTATCTCTTGAAAACCATCCATCGTTGCTGTAGGAGGTGCATGCCCATTTTCAAAAAGGTCAATAAAATCCTGCATTCCTGCCACTACTTCTTCAGTGGTGAAATCAGAGAAATTACCACCGCGTGCCCAGATAAAGCTACCCCAAGGTTCATGTCCACCTGTAGAACCTCTCATTCCAAAACCATACACATCAATGGAGCCATCCCCATCTGTATCACGAGTAAGCTTCTCACATGCTTCCAGAAACTCACTATATGTCTGGGGAACTGAAACACCCGTTTCATCAAACATAGAAGGCCGGTAATATACATAAAGAACCTGTGTATTCCATGGCATTAAATAAATGTTATCTGTTCCGCTGGCTAGTCTCATCGTATCATAAAGGCTTTCTTCAATCTCATCCTTATCTTCCCAATTTTCTATAAAACTATCCAGGTTGGCAAGAAGATTGTTCGCAGTAAATAGAGGTGTAGATGTAAGTTTAAAACTAGAGGTATCCGGTCCGCCTCCTCCCATAACAACTCTAAAGAGTGTTTCACTGTAGGCTCCACCATCCCAGGGATATTCTTCAGCAACAACAGTAATATTTTTATCATTTGTAGCATTAAACTCTTTTACTATCTCTTGCATTGTTGCAGAATATTCCGGATTATCTGCCCAATACCAATGAGTAATTGTTACTGGCTCGTTTTGAGAGAATCCTGTTGACGACATGAATAAAGTAACTGCAAAAACTACACAAAATATTAGAGTTATTTTCTTCATTTCTTTCCTCCTAAATTATTTATTTCCTTTCTATTCCTTAACATCTGTATTAATAAATTAACTATAACTCAAACCAAGCTATTTTACACCTCCTTTCAATCTTTATATTTTTCTGACTGTTGTGTATTATTTATTTTACTCTTTAGTCTTTCAAAATTCAAATTTTCTAACTAACCCAGTAAATTTAAAACTAACGATTTTCTTAGCTATTTTTTTACTCTTTATTTATTCCATCTTCTATATTAAAATCTTTAAAAGATAAATACCTTTTGCCATGTTCCACTCTTATTGCTTTCCAAAATTGATTCTACTACTTTGATAATCTTATGAGCATCTTCAAAACTTGCATATTTAGGGTTTTCATCATATAAAATTGTTCTATAGTAATTATCTATCATATTTCTTTGAGCGTCTGGCCATCTTTCACACTTTCGTTTTTGATAATACCTGTACGTTTTTCCATCCTCATTCAATAAATCGGGATGTGATATCATCACCTGATTCGGCATACTCCGGTTGCCTATCCAAAGTGCTGAAGCATTCTCGTGATCCCAATAAACTGAGGCTTTACTGCCATCAATTTGAAAGGATAATCCTAACTTTCTCCCTGCACTTACCTGGGATACATTAAAACTTCCACGAGAACCATCACTAAATCTCAGGATTATACTACCATAATCCTCTGTATCAACATCAACTGTATGATAAATTTCTGGGTCTATTGAAACCTTTTTCTTTCTTGCAGGTACAAAGGTAGCAAGATCTGCAAAAACTTCTACGATATCCTGTCCTAATAAAAATTGAGCAAGGTCACACCAATGAGAACCAATATCTGAAACTGCCCTTGAAGGACCTCCAACAAATGATTCTACTCTCCAGTTATAATCCGTATCATAGAGCAACCAATCCTGAAGATAAGATCCAAAAATGGCATATATATTACCTAGCTCCCCATTTTTAATCATCCCTTTGATATGTTGAACAACGGCATAATGTCTATATACAAAGTTAACTGCATTAAGTACTTTATATTTTTTGCCTAGTTCAACCAGTTGCTTTGATTCATTAGAATTTAAAGTCAGGGGTTTTTCTGAAAGAACATATTTCCCTGACAATATGATATCCTTATTTATCTGGAAGTGGAGATTATTCGGTGTACAATTATGTATAACATCAATGCTTGAATCAGATAGTATTTCCTTATAATCAGTAAAATATTTAGGTATTCCAAGATTTTTGCATATTTCCTTGGCTTTCGTTTCATCCCTAACAACAATTGCTTCGACATTCGCATATCCAAGTCTCCTGATAGCTTCAATATGTGCTTCTCCTATATAGCCAATCCCTATAATGCCTACATTGATCCTCTTCATGATTCCTACCTCTTATTGTAATAAATTTTAATTTTAAAACAGGGGACGGTTCTCCGTATCATGCTCTTGCGATCTTTTTCACCATCAATCCTGTTAATCTGGCTAGCTGTCTTAAAGAACAGCAATTTAGTTCATTGAGATATATCAATACTTTTTTCTGGTTCTCTGGTTTGGTATTCAGGAATGCTACCAATTCCAGATTACCTTATTTTTTAGTTCTACGAACTTTTCAACATCTTGTTTATAGGGATTAAGATATACATTATAATTTTTTTCAATTAAAACATCTTTGATTGTGGCAAGATAATCCTTATCAGAATA
>JAGYMO010000075.1 GCA_018400255.1 Deltaproteobacteria bacterium | reverse complement strand
TACTGTTACAAAGGCATCTCCATCGTTTTCTCCTCCTGCATAGGTTTGCTGATATGCATTCTTTGTGGGAAAGTCTGTTGAGAATGTATCTCCTGTGACAAAGGTTTTTCCTGATGCATCAACAGCAATATCCTCTCCTCCATCTGAAAGGCTGCCGCCAATGTAAGTAGAGTAGATAAGAGCGTCTCCATCCTGGGTAAACTTGGCAACAAAAACATCATAGCTTCCCCCTCGTGTAGCTTGATAAGGATTTGCCGTGGGAAAATCATCCGAGGAGGTCTCACCTGTTACATATGAATTTCCTAGCGCATCGACTGTAATGCTATATCCGATATCACCTCCAGTTCCTCCCAGGTACGTAGAGTAAATGATGTTCCCGGTGGGATTGATTTTTGTTACAAAGGCATCCTGATACCCCCCTCCATAGGTCTGCTGGTAAGGATTCACCACGGGGAAGTCTATTGAGTTGGTGTATCCTGTTACATAGGCATTTGCTGATTTGTCAACAGCAATGCCATAGCTGTATTCACGGCTGCTCCCTCCGAGATATGTAGAATAGAAAAGGCTGCTTCCAGTAGGATTAAGTACTGTTACAAAGGCGTCTCCATCGTTTTCTCCCCCTCCAAAGGTTTGCTGGTATGCATTTACCGTGGGAAAGTCTGTTGATGTGGTATGACCTGTTACATATGCCTTTCCTGATGAATCGACAGCAATGCCTTGACCATATTCCTGATTGCTCCCGCCTAAATATGTTGAATAGGAAAGGGCATTTCCAGCGGCGTTGAATTTTGTGACAAAGGCATCATAATTACCCCCCTTTATATCCTGATAGGCATTTGCAGCAGGGAAATCAGTCGACCATACAGTTCCGGTTACATATGCATTTCCTGATGTGTCGACAGCAACGGAATCTGCTTCATCAAATGAGTTTCCACCCAGATAGGTTGAATAGGAAAGGGTAACGGGATCTATTATGAGGGGATACTCTTTATTATAGTTGCCGACTAAAAAAGAAAAAGTGGTTTCAGTTACGACAAATTGACCTTTTATGATATGGCTCACACCGTCTATCTGCTGATAGATGAGAGGCTTCAAGTGTCTTATCTCACCAAGGGGCGTATTGATAAGGAGGTCCCCATTTTTGTCCACTTTTAAGGCATCCACCCCTATGCATGCCATTGCAATAATAGATGGATCGGTACCAGGAGAAACAATAAAATCATATTCCATCTGAGAATCAGCGCCATATATTTTAAGGTCTATGCCTTTATAAAGATCTCTATAAATAACCTCCTTGTATATAGAGACACCTGCATGCCATTTTTTCGGGTCCCTGCCAGTAAGATAATTCAGCCTTCCAGGCAGTTTGTTCTTTAATAAAAAATTCGCGTCCTTGTTTTTACCCAACGGTTTAATTGAAAAGGAAAAACGCCTGGTTACCTCAGAATTATTTTCTTCTAAAAGAAGGGAATTGCCCCTGGATATAAGATCATAGACAATGCCATTTTTTGTAAAATAAATAGCACCTCGACTGCCTCTGACATAGCATAAGACATTTCTATCAACCTGGCCCTGGTTTTCAATAAATGAAAGAGGGAGACTCCTATAAAGGTCTTTACTTTTAATGAACGCTGATGTTTGGATTTTTTTCTTCTCTATAGAAGGATGAGATGAAGTAGAAAAAAATAAAAGCACACAAAATATCCCTGAGAAAATAGTGAATATCTTTTTCATTATTACCCCCCTGCTTATAAAGCATTTATTGGAATTCAGTTTTTTTCCTATTTTTTATCAGAAAGGAAGGGTCAATCATTTGTTACCTGAGCGTTCTTTTACATTTTAAGAAATAAAATGTTTTTAACGCTCGGAGAAACAGATAAGATGATATTTTTTATTCTTTAATTCACATTCACTGGTTTTACGTACTTTTTATGTTTAGGGTGAACTATAATAATTGCTTTATTAGGCTAGATAAGCTTTTCAAAGTGTATTTATTGTTTTTGGTAAAATTTAGTATACTGTAATTCAAAAGGGACCGAAAAAGCTACTTTTCCCTTGCAAGGATTTTAAGCAAAGACTTATAGCAGCAAAAGATGCACACGTGAAGTAAAAATTAGCATACCTCAAATAATAAAGGCTTTCAAGGAGATTCAGGAGCCGATAAATAAATCGTTTGACATGATCAAAGCAGAAATCAGTTTACGTCTCTCAAGCAACGTGGCCATATGGCAATAAACCTCCGGCAGGCATTTTCTTTTTGCAGAGGCCTATCTCCATTTTTTTTAAGTAATACAATCGGATACAAGGTATCTTGAGCACCCAATTAGGAAAGCAAAACTGATTAAGAAGATTGAATAAATGAGTCAATGGTTTTTCTAAGAAAATTACAAATAAGGGTAGAATCGTATCAATTTAACACTTTAATTACCAAAGTATTCAAAAAGGAAATATATTGAATTATAACTATTTCTACAATCTAATATTTTAGCTTTCATGATGTTTACACATTGATATATAATGTAAAAGGTAGTGCCGGATGGAAAGCAAATTCAGCAGGCTCATTTACAAAATGAGCCTCAGGGCCAGTGTTATGAAGTCTTCTCTTAGATCTGAAAAAAGATAAGAGATTTAACAGAGAGGGAAAGTATTTTGATTGAGCTTTTAGGTTCAAAGAGTGATATGAGCATTTCAGATATTTGCGTCCTTTATCCGCAAGCGAGCCCGAGCACGATATCCACCACTATCACAAAGCTACGGAAGGAGAAAGGCCTTCTAATAAAAAGAATTTTGCCGGATAATCAGTGTGTAACGATTGTCAATTTAACAGAAAAGGGGAATCGTATTCTAAAAAAGATCAGGGCGTTGCATATTTCCATGTATTCTACAATGGAGGATTCTTTGGGTATGACCGCAAAGGAATTAAATGGGTTGTCAGAAAGAGTTGAAAAAGCGATTGAGTTTTTTGATAAACAGTTTGATACTGGCTAAACACAATCCCACGTTCATGAAGGATGACACCAAGAAACCTCAATGGCAGGGCTTTATAAAGAAAACAAAGCTCTCAGACGCACCAACCTCCTTCGAGGATGTCGCAGTGGGTATCAAAATTTTTCTACAACCTGTAGCAGTGTCAATGATCAATCGAAAGACATTCCGGTTGTTTTGGGCAACACCAGGACCCTGGCGCATATAGGCCACATTCATACATTATTTGTAAAAGCGATTTTAGTGTGTAAGCCATGGATTATAGGAAATTACTCGAAAAATATAATGTCCTGTTGGAACAGGTAGACCGATTAACAAAGAAGAACATCCAGTTGAGGGCCCAACTCGGACTGCCGGAATCTGAGCTTATCCCAAAAACTACCTTAGTAAAAAACACCAAAGGAAAAATACCAGACGATGAATCGGATGCCAGGAAATCCTTCTCAGATGTGGATAATCAATCGGATACTTTTTCCAAGATTCGTCTGTTCATGTCACTTTTCAAAGGCCGTGAAGACGTTTATGCAAAGCGGTGGGAGAATAAAAACAAAGGCACGTCGGGCTATTCTCCTGTCTGCCTGAATGAGTGGCAATCAGGAATATGCTCAAAACCGAAAATTCCATGCTCCAAGTGCGAAAATAAATTTTATGCTGCTTTGGATGAAGGCGTCATCGAAAATCATCTGCGAGGGAATACAATAGCCGGCATATATCCGATGCTGCCGGATGAAACATGCTGTTTTTTAGCAATGGATTTTGACGAGGCAGACTGGCAAAAAGACATCTCTATTCTAAGGGATGTTTGCGTTGAATTCGATATTCCCGTTGCTGTCGAACGGTCGCGATCCGGAAAAGGTGGTCATGTCTGGTTCTTTTTTGAGAATCCACTGCCTGTCGCTTTGGCCCGTAAATTCGGGACTGCCCTGCTTACCTGTTCCATGGGCAGAAGACATGAAATACAATTTAAATCATATGATAGGTTATTTCCCAGTCAGGATACCATGCCCAAAGGAGGCCTCGGTAATTTGATTGCCCTTCCTTTGCAAAAAGCAGCACGGAGAAACAAGAACAGTGAGTTTATCGATGAAAATTTTGAACCCTATTTTGATCAATGGGCATTCTTGTTTACTCTCCAAAAGATTTCTGAAGGTCATCTTACTCATCTCATATCCAAATTATCACCCGGCCATGAATTGGGCTCATTAAAGATTGACGAAGAAGATGAAACAGAAAAACCCTGGAAAAGGCACATAGAAAAAAATGGCCTGGAAAAAAATGATTTTCCTAAACAACTCGTTATATTAAAGGCAAATATGCTCTTTATTCCAAAGGCGGGAATTTCCCAACGAGCATTGAATTGGCTGAAAAGACTGGCATCTTTTAAAAATCCAATGTTTTATAGACAGCAAGCCATGCGTTTGCCAACCTATGGCCATCCAAGGGTAATTTCCTGTGCGCATGAAACAAAAGAGTATCTAGGTTTACCCAGGGGGTGTGAACTCGATCTGCTCAATGAACTCGATAAACTCGGAATAGCAACTGAAATGATCAATAAGACTTTTGAAGGGAAAACAATAAATGTGGAATTCAAAGGTCATCTCCGGGACGAACAAACCATGGCACTCAGCCATTTGCTCCGGCATGACAATGGCATACTTTCGGGCACTACAGCCTTTGGTAAAACCATCGTAGCGATCAAACTGATTGCAGAGAAAAAAACAAACACGCTGATTCTGGTGGACAAGGTTAGCCTACTATCGCAATGGAAGAAAAAGCTGTCAGAATTTCTCTTGGTCAACGAAACATTGCCAGAGCAACCGATCGCTACGGGCCCAAAAAGGGGCCGTAAAAAAAAGAAAAGTGTCATCGGTCAAATAGGCGCGGGCAAAAATGCATTAAGCGGCATTATAGATATTGCGGTGATGCAATCGTTGAGCAGGCAGGGAGAAGTCAAGGCATGTGTGAAAAATTACGGAATGATCATCGCTGATGAGTGCCATCATGCGTCAGCATTCACCTATGAACAAATTCTGAAAACTACCCATGCGAAATATGTTTATGGCCTGACCGCTACACCGACAAGAAAAGACGGGCATCATCCGATTCTGTTTATGCATTGCGGCTCTATTCGGTACCGGGACAATCCCAAAAAACAAGCGGAGAATAGGCCTTTTGATCATTATATTGTTCCGCGGTTCACATCTTTCAAGGTTCCTTTGGATAGAGACGAAAAAAATGTATCCATCCAAGAATTATACGCCGAACTTATGGATAATGATTTTAGGGATCAGCGGATCATCGAAGATGTATTAGAAAACTATCGTCAGGGCAGAAATTGTCTTGTGCTGACCCTCAGGACAGCCCATGTCGAAAATCTTGTAAAAAAGTTAAGCGAACATATACCGGAAGTCATAACCCTGACAGGCGGAATGGGAAGAAAGAGAACGCAGAAAGCCTTTGAACGTATCGACGATATTCCCGCCAACAAACCTATTATTCTGGTGGCAAGCGGTCATTTTATCGGTGAAGGGTTTGACGAGCCCCGCCTTGACACCTTGTTTTTAGCCATGCCGATATCATGGAAGGGTACATTGCAACAATATGCGGGCAGACTCCACCGGCTCTTCAAAACGAAAAAAGAGGTGAGGATTTATGACTATGTGGATATCCACGTAAATATGCTGGAGAGAATGTACCAGAAGCGGCTCAACGGATACGCTTTAATGGGATACAAAGCTAAAGCCGAAGAGATAGATGATGCGTCTTTGGATATCATTTATCATAAAGATAATTTTTTACCTGTTTTTAATCAGGATATCAGTGCCGCTAAAAAAGAAATTTTGATCGTAAGCCCGTTTATCAGGAAAAGACGCACTATCCAAATGATTAATCATTTAAAAATCGCCTTAGGCAGAAATACCCGCGTCATTGTCGTAACCCGTCCACCAGAGGACTTCAACCCAGAGGACCGGCCCGCGGTGCTTAGATTATTAGGCCTGCTGAAAAATACCGGCATACGGATTGCTTGTAAATCCAATATCCATCAGAAATTCGCAGTCATGGACCAAAAAACACTATGGTACGGTAGCATCAATCTCTTAAGTTACGGCAATGCGCAGGAAAGCATCATGCGTATTGAAAGTCCCAATATCGCCAATGAGTTGATTAAAAGCATAGAAAGCCTATAAATCCAAGATGCCGAAATACCCAAAAGAAGAGGTGCAATCTGAAGAGATCACACCTATTCTTAATCCATTATATAACGACTTGAAATATAACAAGATTATCTCCTGGCTCCCCGGGACGGACTCGAATCCCGCTTTCAGCGGGATCTCGGCTTGCGCCTTCGACCGGACCCGACCACATCAAGGGGCTGATTAATCACGTCATCGGCAGGACTCAAGCGACTGAGCATCCAAAAGGTATCGTGAAATACCACGTTTTTTAATTCTCTTTTCAAGGCTCATTGCCTCACTGCGTGTGCTGTATTCGTAAACCCAACAAAGCTGCCAAGGCCCCGTAAAGCGTTTAGTAGTTTTTGAAAGCTGGTAGTCTGGGTCGTTGTGCTGTCTCAGTCGGCGTTCAACCCTCTTTATAACCGTTCTCTTTCTCCCACAGTTAACCGAATACCTTCAACATCAAAGAATTATCCCTGCATACCGAATCCCCTGCCCGCGCTGAGAGCAGCGCCGCAGGAGGGTCGGCACAGGCAGGAAAAATCAGGCCGCTTCCGATCAGGCGGAAGCGTCTTTGAGTAACATTTCCGCCACAACTGATTTTTCAGAGTAGTCGAGGCATACCAAAGGCTCAGCCAGCACAAAGCGCTCTCAGGCCAAAACCACTCAGGATGAGGACATCGAACATGCGCTTAGCCGGCCGCAGGGCGGCAGCTCAACACGCCTTCGGTCCATTTGGTGGAAATCCCGTCCCAATGCCACAGAGCGCCAAGAAGTGGGCAGCAGATTGTATCGCATGGTCACTTCAAGGTCTTGATCCTGCTGATATCTTTAGATTTGCCCAGCATGATCAATATGTCGCTATCCTTTATCACAAAACTGGCGGGCGGCACCAACACAAAGTTATCCGGAACCAGCTCCTTGATGGCGATGATGTCCACATTGTACTTGGCCCGCAAGTTCAGATCTTTCAAACTCTTTCCGATAAAATCCCTCGGCGGCCCGACTTCAACGAGGTTGAACTCATCCACCAAAGGAATAAAATCCAGAATATTCGGTCTTGACAGTCCTCTGGAAACACGGATGGCCATGTCTCGTTCCGGGTGGATGATCTCAGTAGCTCCGACTCTCTTGAGGATTTTCGCATGATCATCATCCAGTGCCTTGGCCAGAATTTTCTTGACGCCAATCTCCTGGAGGTGGAGGCATATCAGGATACTGATACTGATCTTGGTGCCGGTGGAAACAATAACCCCATCCATGTTTTCCAACCCAAGCGATTTGAGTGCTTCCTTATCGGTAGCGTCGAGTACCACCGCCTCCGTGGAATGTGGGTCAATCGCCTTAATCCGGGCTTTGTCCGTATCTATTGCGACAACCTCGTTGTCGTCTTCAAATAGGGCCTTGGCCACATGAAAACCAAAATTACCAAGGCCTATTACTGCAAAACGTTTCATGTTCATCCTCCATCCGTCTATCCGACCATCAGATTCTCTTCGGAATACTCGACTCCATTCATCGAACCAGTCCCGACGATTATATAGGCAAATGTAAGCACGCCCACACGACCGATGATCATCATTAAAATAATTAATTCCTTACCCCACGTGGTGAGCTCAGGGGTCACGCCCATGGACAATCCCACTGTCCCAAAGGCGGAAACCGTCTCGAATAAATAGGCAAGGAAGGTTTTTTGTTGACTAAACTGCTCATGTCCACTCGCAGAGTCACCCACGAGGATCAAGAACAAGATCACACCAATGACTCCCAAGGAAACCAGAATAAGCGATACGCTCCGGGTCACAGTTTCAGTTGGAATGCTTTTCTTGAACATGTTGACACGCCGCCTTCTCCTTACCCGGCTCAAGGTGAAAGCCGTTAGAAGCGCCAGGGTGGTGGTTTTGACCCCACCACCACATGAGCCTGGCGATGCACCGACAAACATTAGAAATATCATCATGGCGAGGGTAGCATCCTTTAGCGAAGCGATATCCACCGTGTTGAATCCTGCAGTGCGACAGGTGATCGATTGAAATATCGGTGTTAACACTCGGTGTGAAAAGGATTGCGGTTCACCCATGGCCTGTCGTTCCAAGAATGCAAACATCAAGGCACCGGAAATGATTAGAACCAGGCTCGTTACCAAGACTGCCTTAGTCTGTATTGATAGGCGAGCCCTTTTTTCTCTGCGCTTTAAAGACCATGATTGAAGATCGTAAAGCACGGGAAATCCAATGCCACCAATAACTATCAAGCTGCACACTGTCGCGTTGAGCAGGAGGTTGTCGCTGTACCGCACCATACTATCGGAGAACAATGCAAATCCGGCATTGCAAAACGCCGAAACCGAATGAAATACCGCCGTATAGGCGGCCTGTCCAAAAGGAAATTCCCGACTCCAATGG
This sequence comes from Deltaproteobacteria bacterium, assembly GCA_018400255.1. GTDB lineage: Bacteria > Desulfobacterota > DSM-4660 > Desulfatiglandales > B25-G16 > M55B121. The sequence goes on along the minus strand of JAGYMO010000075.1, from coordinate 4,645 downwards.
ACGGTCAAAAAAACGGTTCCCATAAATTCGGTACCAAGCGTGAACAAGACGATGCTCCTGACGAGGCGAAAAATATCTTTTCGCGGTGTATGGGCGAACAAATCCTGCAGGATCATTCGTTGTCGAACAGAGACGCTACGACCGATCCATCGGAAAAGCGCAACAGAAATCGTCATTACGCCAAGTCCGCCAATCTGGATGAGCGCAAGGATTACGAGCTGTCCAAAGACAGTATAATAGCTGCCGGTGTCCACCACCACGAGACCAGTGACGCAAACCGCAGACGTGGCTGTGAAAAGAGCATCCTCCCATGAAATATGCCCGGCTATCGTGGAAATCGGAAGGTTGAGCAAAAGCGCCCCAACCGTAATGGCCAAAAGAAAGCTCGCCAGTACGAGAGTTGCCGGATGGGTCTTGAGTATACGAGTCCGAAGCGTCATGATTTGCGAGTTGGATTCAGGTAATATTCACACTGCAGATGGCTCTCGGTTTCACAAATCTCGTGTAGTCTGTGGCCGCCGAGGACCAGCCGGTTCAGGTACGCCCCACAAGCCGTCATCTCATGATGGGAATCGAGTCTGCTGTAACGAAGAAAAGGGCACAGTTTTGCCAAGTGCCGATCCATCCTGTCATACGGTCCCAGCTCATGGATAATCTTTCGAATCCGGATTAAATTCAACGCAGTATTCTCGATGTACCGGATATAGTCGACATTTGCCTGTGCCAGATCTTCAATGAGATTGCGGTGCCTTGAATGGAGCAGAGCCAGTATAGGGCACTCGCGGGTATGGCTGTTTCGTTTAAGCACGACACTTAATTCCACGAGGGTTTTACGCTCTCTGATCGAAATCCGTCCAAAACGGATCACGATGAGTCCGGGAGATCGGTCAACAGCCATATCCAGACATTGGATCGGACTTGAAACCCATTTTCTGACGGGAAAGGTCGATTCGACTTCATGTGTAATGTCACACATGAGAAAGTCCAATTCTCTCTCTGCGTTTCTGTTTATCGATGTGTCTTTCCCTCGCATTTCTATATATTCCTTCGACAATCAGGCTACCTGCAGGGTAAAGGTAAAGGTGCTGCCCTGCCCAATAGTTGATTCCACCCAAATAGTGCCCCCGTGAGCGCGCACAATTTCTTTGCAGATGGCGAGTCCCAGCCCTGTCCCACCGGTCTCTCGCCCCTTCACTTGGAAAAATTTCTGGAAAACCTTGGATTGGTATTCAGGGGAAATGCCTGATCCATCGTCACGCACAGACAGATGAATATATGGCCCAATCCTGCGCGCCATAAGTTGAATCCGTCCCCCTTTGTCAACATACCGCAGGGCATTGGAAACGAGGTTGGTCAGTACCCAGGTAATCTTGTTCGCATCCGCTCGAACAGCAGGAAGGCCTTCGTTCATCTCCGAAGTAAGGGAAACCTCTTTTATATCCATCTGGCTTTTGAAAACCGAGTTCAGATGATCAAAAAAAGTCGGAACCAAAACATTCTCAAAATCCAATTCAATTCTACCCGCCTCAATTTTGGATAGATCAAGCAGATCATCAACGAGTGCCTTCATCCGTTGAACTTCCTCGTGAGCCGCTTGAAGAAGCTCACGATCTTTTTCCGCAAGCTTCCCCACAACGTTTTCCAAGAGCAGGTCCACGCTCATTCCAAGGCTGGTCAAAGGCGTACGCAACTCGTGAGAAGCGGCCATGACAAACTCACTCTTCAGTCGCTCAACCTCCCTTAGCCGGGTAACGTCCTTCAGAAGCAGGACAATGCCGGTCAACTTCCGGTCCCTTCCGCGAATTGCCGTAACGGAAAACAGGTAGTAACGAGTCTGTTTTCCTTCATTCATGGTGATGATGCGCTGTTCATCAGGAACATCCGGTTGCATTCCCGTTTCAATAGTTTTACGGATCAGGCCACAGATGTCGGCCTCTGGAAAAATACCCTCACACTGCAATATGGAGGCCTCGGAAAACCCCAAGTCCAGTATCCGACGGGCGGCGGGATTGATGCCGGTCACCTTGAGCTTGGTATCGAAAACTACCAAGCCATCCTCAATACTGGAAAGAATCGCCTCCCCTTTGTTTTTCTCGGATATGATTTCCTCGATGTTCATCTCGTGGAAACGACCGAGCTGGGTTGCCATCTGGTTGAATTCAGCGGCCAGATGTCCGAGCTCGTCATAGGTTTCAACCGGAACCTGAACGGTATAGTCGCCTGATGAGATTTTCCGGGATGCGTCCATGAAACGTCGGATAGGCCCCACAAAGCGCTCCACGAGAAACAGGCTGAAAACCAATGCAATGATCAAGGCGGACACCGCCACTATGACTGTTGACCAGATGGCGCGCTTGGCCACTTTGCCGGCCCTAACACTGGCGGCATACATGGTCTCCTCGTTGAGATGACGAAGCCCAACACAAGCCTCACGGACTTTTTCAAAAAGAGGATGTACCGAGTTCTGATATGTGGAGAGAGGCATTTGCTGAGAATCATTTGCCATGTCACGCAGTTCTGTCATATCGGAGAACTGCTGTCGAAATTTATTGTATTCGGCGTCGATGGATTGGACGAGCTCCGCTTCGCCATCAATTGTGATGTTATCCTTGGCGCGGGCCAACCACTCAAGAAAACCCCCCTCGTTTTCCCGGAATTGAGCGATCCCCTTTTCCGCATCACCCAGGAACATGAGCAAAACGCCGCTGTCTTGCCGCTCTAAGACATCCACCATGTTCTCGGCGGCAAGGATGCTTCGATAATTTTCGCTCAGGATGGCATCAGTCGCCTTGCCCAAAGATACCAAGTTTGTAACTGCCCAAGCGACAACAAGTCCCATGAGTGCAAAGGCGAAGCCATATCCGATTAATATTTTCTTTTTTAACGTCATGGACTATGGTTCTCTATTCATCAATATACAGGATGCAAAGGGCAATAACCATGCCATTTTTTATTGCCTGCATTATCAATAAGTTATAGGGATTGGGAGGTAGGTCAGCCTTGAAGCCTGAAAGATTTTGGGTTATAGGGCCTTGCAAAGTGCAAGGCGAGCGGGATGAAAAAGAAATCAGATTCTGTAGGTTTTCCTCCTGCGCCAGAGCGTAGCCTGGTCAATACCCAGGACGTCGGCTGCTTCCTGGAGCGAGGAGGTGTTGGCCATCACCCTTCTGATGTGCAGTTCTTCAATGGTGGACAAGGGTACCATATCCCCGATAGCCTGGGGTTCTGCGGCTGGCGTGATATTTCCGGGGAAATCGGCTTTGCCGATCCGCTCACCGTTGCCCAAAATAACGGCACGCTCAATGGTATTGCGAAGCTCTCGAACATTTCCGGGCCAGGTATAGCTCATGAGAGATTGTTCAGCCTCCTCGGTGAAGCCGACAATCGATTTATGATTAACTCGACAAAAATAGACGAGAAAATCCATGGCCAGGGGCAAAATGTCCTCCGGACGCTCTCGTAGCGAAGGGATCGTCAGGCTGATCACGTTAAGTCGATAAAACAGATCCTCCCTAAAACCTCCTTCGGCCACTCGCTTTTCAAGGTCGGCGTTTGTCGCCGCTATGATACGCACGTCCGCCTGACGAGGCGTCGATTCGCCAAGGCGTTCATATTCCTTTTCCTGAATAAATCGCAACAGTTTGGCCTGGACCGCGGGCGCCAAGTCCCCGATTTCATCCAAGAAAAGCGTCCCGCCTTCGCAGGCGGCAATACGCCCTGGATTATCCCGCACAGCACCAGTAAACGCACCCTTGATATGTCCGAACAGCTCGCTCTCGAGAAGATCGGGCGGAACCGCCGGGCACGCAACGAGGCCCATGGGTTTTCCCGCCCTGGGGCTCCAGTGATGAATCGCTTTGGCCAACACAGATTTGCCCGTACCACTTTCCCCGCAAAGCAGGACAATCGCCTCCGAAAATGCGGCCTTTCTCACAGTTTCAATGAGCCGCTGCATTCCGGCGCTTTTGCTCTGAAGCCGATCTTCCGGGCCAAGCCTCTTCACATCCTCCTTAAGTACAGCAACCTCTGTTTCCAGTTCTCGTATTCGCCCGATTTTCCGGGTCATGAGCCGAACTTGATCCGGCGTGAAGGGTTTGGCAATGTAATCGGTGGCACCTCGCTTCATCGCCTCCACCGCACTCTCAATAGAAGCGTACGCCGTGATGACCACGATTTTTGTCCATGAGGAGTTCGATAGCAAATTGGGAATCAGATCCATACCACTTTCGTCGCCAAGTTTGAGATCAACGAAGGCGAGGTCGAAGGATCGTCTTTTGGCTTCTTCAAGGGCATCGTCAGGATTGCTCACTGCTATAACAGTATGTTCTTCGGCCGCCAGACAATATGAGAGCGTCTTGCGGATATTGGCCTCGTCATCCACAATGAGTATGCTCAAATGGGTGAAAGTATTGTCGCTGTCTTTAGCCATTGCCTACTACTCTTCAATGTTGATTGTCATCATTTTTGACCCCCTGGATGCAAATAAAATTGACCCTTTTCTCCCCGTTTTTTCCCTTTTCGGAAGGGATTATGGCTTGCTAGGGGTCAGTGTGAGATGACGATTTGGGATTAACAGTTTTTATATCACGATCTCCGTTCAACATCACTTGTGGAGCCGCAATAATGTCTGCCTGTGGTCTGACTT
>JAGYMO010000074.1 GCA_018400255.1 Deltaproteobacteria bacterium | reverse complement strand
TTCTAAAGAAAGATCTGAGCCCTGCATATTGGCCCAGAGACCCTGAAAACGAATGGAATCCTCCAGGCCATGGTGACATCTACTTTGCCCTTATTACATCTGGAATGATAGATAAGCTTTTAGAAAGGGGATATATATACGCATTTATCTCTAACTCTGACAACCTGGGTGCAATACTTGATTATACAATATTAGGCTTTTTTGCATCCCATAATTTTCCTTTTATGCTGGAGGTTGCGGACAGGACAGAGGCAGACATAAAGGGGGGCCACCTGGCCAAGATGAAATCTGGTGGCCTTATTCTTAGAGAGATAGCCCAATGCCCGGATGAAGAATTAGATGAATTCCAGGATATAAGCATATATAAATATTTCAATACAAACAATATCTGGATTAATCTGAAGCTTTTAAAGGAAAACTTAAATCATGTTCATAACATGCTTGATCTTCCCATGATAGTAAATAAAAAAAAAATTGATCCAAGAGATGATTCCTCCGCGGAGGTTTATCAGATCGAGACGGCCATGGGGTCAGCTATCTCTGTTTTTGAGAACTCTACTGCCATACGTGTCCCCAGGATAAGGTTTGCACCTGTAAAAAAATCGCAAGACCTTTTAGCGCTGTGGTCTGATTGTTTCGTGCTCACAGAAGATAACAGGATTATCCAAAACCCTGAAAGAAAAATAGGCGAAATTGTCATTGAACTCGATGAGAAATATTACAAAAAGATTGACCATTTAAAGAAAAGATTTCCTTATGGAGCGCCATCTTTAATAAACTGTGAGTCGCTTGAGATAGCAGGTGATATTTATTTTGGCAAGGACATCACTATAAAGGGCAATGTAACTATTTTAAATCATTCTGAGAAAGAGATTATAATCCCTGATGGGATGGTTATACATAAAGATTTGTTATTTGAATAGAAGCGAGCTTTGACCAATAATGCCTCAAGGAGAAATACAAGCAATCAAGGATAAAATTCGCCGCATACAAGACATTGCCATAATCTTAACCAGCGGAGCGAAATTCGTCTGTGAAAAAAGGATGCTAAAAAAATTTTCAGGCGAATTAGAGTCTACTTTAGCAGATCTTGAAAATACTATCACAGCACTTAAAAATAACCCCTTTGAAAAAGAAAAGAGAAGGTTAGGTACTTTTTTTTCTGAAATTAGAGACATAAGTAAAAGGCTTGCTTCAAATGATGCGGATTTAGAGGAAAAATGCATTTCAGGGGATATAGGTGGAAAGCTGAAAAATATTGTCTTGAAAGTAAAAGGTATTATAAACAACAAGCAACTATCGCCAAGGATAAATGATTTACATTATACAATAAGTGATAGGGCCGTGCAAAATTCAATGGCCATAAAATCGTTTTTTCTTAACCTCATGCCATTTTTTTATACACTGCTGAAGATACTCTTAACTGCAGGAGTATTTGCCGTCGGTCTATTTGCCTTTTTGTTTTTTACAATGGAATCTAAAAATGACCTAATAGACGGCATAAAAATTGACCGTGTTTATGTAGATGGAAAGAAAACTGAGCTTGAAGCACATAGAAGTAAACAGAGGGAAATTATAGAAAAAATCAAATCCATAAAAAACGACACGTCTACCAGAAAAAATATAATTGAGGTATTTGATCTTACTGTAAAAAAGGAAAAAATCCAGGAATCTATAGAAAAGACACTTTTATCTATAGAATCCAGGGAAAAGAACATCTCAGAGAAAGAGAGGAAACTGAGAAAAATCAATGAAAAATCATTCTTACAGAGGCTTTTAAGGAAATAGAGAAATTAACGTATCATAAATTGGGAAAAGTAACCCCTTTCCTTTCCATACCCCACAATCCTATGCGCCTTAGAGTCTCTTAGCATCTTTAAAGCTACCGGGTGATTTGGAGGTGCGTTACTATAAGAAGCAGCAATCGAGGTAGCTAACCTTAGCCCATCCGCCGATATGTTTTTTGACGCCAAAACCGTTGGCCCCGGGTAGGAATCATCCGTTAATACTATATCGTTCTTTACCGCCAATGAGCTAATTACCTCATTTTCTCTTTTATTCCTGCCTACTATTACCTTTGCCTCCTTTTCTATCCTGAAATGCCTCCCCCATTTCAGAAGCTCTATATCTCGCCTTTCTAATACAGCACTAGCGGATATCAAATCTTTCAGGCGGCGAGAGAAGACCCTGTCCGTTAACAGGCATCCGCCGGCTGGAGCAGGGTAATTTTTTATCCCTAATCTCCCAGCCAACTCTATCTGCGGTCTTCGACTACGACCTGAAAGCCCTAACAACTCTCCCCTCTTAACCCAGCCTGCCTTTTCAGGCAGGCTTTCACGAAGCCTTTTTGCTGAAAGAGGTCTTATAATTAGATCAGCAAAACCCGATTCCTTAGAAATAGTCATCAGGGAGCGTATATTTTGCGACATGGGCCTTTGCCCTAAAACCTCACCGCTTATTATAAAGCCGGCGTCCTCTTTTTGGAGCATAGAACCTACCACTCTAAGCATAAAGATATGGCAGTCTATACAAGGATTCAAACCCTTCCCATAACCATATTTTGGTTTTAAAAGCATATCTATATAATCATCCGTAATATCAATCACCTTAAGCGGTAAACCCAAATATTCTGAATACTTAAGGGCTTTTTCAGAGGAAAAAAAGGGGGTCTCAAGAAAAATTCCTTTCACATCAATTCCCTGTCGCTCTATAAGCTTAACAGCTAAAATACTGTCTAGACCACCTGAAAAAAGAGACAATGCCTTCATAAAAAAACTCCAGTCACATATATGATAAAATTTATCAGACAGAGACAATAAGGCGGATAAATAGTTCCTGCAGAAAAAGGTCGAAAAAGATCTATGGACCTCTTAGTTTGCACCTAAGTGAGTTTCTGCAAAAGGGCAGGCTATCGAAAAATATTCCAGCCTTTTGATAATCATGGCCTTTTACTCCTCTCTGTGTTATATAGCTAACAAATCTTACTAAAAATGCCAGTTAATATGTATATAAAAAATATTAACAAAAAGATTCAAGTTAAATCGCTTTAATGTAAGGGAACAAAAATGAAGGATTTGGTTTTAAAAAACGGATTTATTTTAATGACACTATCGGCCTTTTTTTTCGCCGTTACTGATATTTTTATAAAGTTTATATCCCCATCTATAGGTATAGTGCAAATAGCCTTTTTCAGATTTAGTATCGGGGCAATACTGCTTTGGCCCATGATACTTTCAACCGGACAATCTCTTAAGGGACACTCGACTTGGGTTCTTTTGATAAGAGGCCTTACAGGCACGGCAGCCTTCTTTTCTCTTCTTGCATCCATATCAATGATACCCCTTTCCAATGCTATGATATTATTTTATACATTTCCCCTTTTTGCAGCCTTTTTTTCCTTTATCATGTTTAAAGAAAAATTTAAAAAGATAGAGGTGTTTCTTATAGTTACGGGTGCAATAGGTATTTATATACTAATCAACCCCAGTAGCTCAAATAATTTTTCTATCGGCCACTTATTTGGGATTCTTGCGGGCTGCTTTGCAGGGCTCACTGTGGTCCTCATTAGAAAATTAAGGGAAGTAAACGGCTCATTAATAATATACTTTTATTTTTGCATTGTAGGTGGATTAATCTCATTTCCTTTTATTGCAGTCAAATTTACCGCCCCAGACTTTCGACAAATATTTTTGTTGGGTATCCTTGCTTTAATATTCCTAATAGCCCAACTTCTTATGAACCAGGGCTTCAAATTTTGCAAGGCATCTGAGGGTGGTATTATCTTGATGTCCGAGCTCATCTTTACCGGCATTGCGGGGGTTATCATGTTTAATGATCTCCTCACGGGGACCTTTTTGTCAGGCTCTTTTCTCATTATA
>JAGYMO010000073.1 GCA_018400255.1 Deltaproteobacteria bacterium | reverse complement strand
ATAACTATGCTGGATACTTTGAGGGTAAGGTCAAAATAACAGGCAATCTTGAAAAACCCGCTGGCCAATTCAAGATTGACCACCCCCTGGATCCTGAAAACAAATACCTTCAACACTCCTTTGTAGAATCCCCTGAAATGATGAATGTGTATAATGGCAATGTAATCTTAGACGAAAAGGGAGAAGCATGGGTGGAGCTTCCAGATTGGTTTGATGTCCTGAACAGAGATTTCCGTTATCAGCTCACTTGCATAGGCGGCTTTGCACAAGTATATATCGCTCAGGAAATCTCTGAAAATCGCTTTAAGATAGAGGGAGGAGGCCCTCACATGAAAGTATCCTGGCAGGTAACCGGAATCAGGAATGACCCCTATGCCAAGGCAAATCCCATAAAAGTGGAAGAGGAAAAACCACCTGAAGAACAAGGATATTACCTCTACCCCGAGCTTTATGGCCAAACTGAGGAAAAAGGTATTGATTGGATACGAAATCCAAGGATGACGCAGAAAATTAAGGGGCCAATAAAATCTAAACCTGGGTCTAATTCTTAAATGAGATAGTTTTGGAAAATTATATAGATAAAATATAAGCAATGAGAGGTTCAAAAAGGAGACCTCTTAAATTTATGCTATGATGACATTTTAGCCTTGGGACCATAATGATAATTAATCAGGAGAGGCAAAGCCAATGAAAAAATACCTCTTCCTTGCCATCATTTTGCTGTTTCCTCAATTAGCAGATGCGCAGGTGACTTACTGGACGGAGTCCGCGACAGTCAAAATACGACCCTTAGACAGTCCTGGAAAAATCCAATCGGTTACACTTAAAGCAGCTAAGAATGAATATGAATCATTTCAGGTAGCTGTCAGCAGCACGACACCAAAAACTATAAATAGTATTTCAGCAACAGACCTGATGGGCACTGCCGGGACCATTTCAAAAAGCAATATCAAAATTTATTGTGAGGCCTATATTAACATCACTACCCCTTCCAACCTTGAAGGTGACAAAGGGCTCTGGCCAGATGCCCTTATCCCGCATAAAGATGTGTATTTTAATGAAATAAGAAACGCCTTTCCTGTAATCTTACCCGGAGGCGAAAACCAGGCATTCTGGGTCGATGTCTTCATACCATGTGATACGCGTGGCGGCCTTTACTCTGGAGCCGTGTCGATAAATGTTGACAAGCATCCCCAAATCCTTATACCTGTATCCTTGACAGTCTGGGATTTTTCAATTCCTTCAACTTCGACATTGACCACGAGCTTTGGCTTTGATGGTTGGGATTTTCAACGAGGACATTTCGGAGACACACAACACAGTGAATACATTATCCCGCTGAGTCAACTCTATGCAAAGGCCGCTCTTATGAATAGAGTTACCCTGTCTAGTATCACCAAGGAAGATTGGTCAATACTATGGCCTCCACCGCCCAACATAGACTGGAATTCATTTGATGTTACATGGGGGCCTTTTTTTGTTGGCCTTGATTTACCCTATGGCCTTCAGAATGCCCGCTTCACCTCTTTGGAGATTGGCGACTCAGGCGGCACAAATGCTGAAAAAATTCCCTTCTGGCAGGCCTATGCCTCCCATTTCAAGTCAAAGGGATGGTTTCACCTCCTGTTCGATTATACCTGGGACGAACCCAGTGACGAATGGGACTTTGATCAACTCAAAAAGCGTGCAGCCCTTGTTCATCAAGCAGACCCGAAACTTCGTACTCTGGTAACAACTGATATCCAACGAGGCCAGCAATATTCCCTCACAAACGTTATTGATATCTGGGCCCCGGTTATCAACTTCATGGATGACAAGACAGGAGAAATATGCTGGCAGTCAGCTTATGCGGGCAATCAACGCGGCCTTTATGATCCCCTAACAGCTGACGGCGATGAGCTGTGGTGGTATCAGTCATGTATGAGCCATGGGTGCGGAAGTGATGATTCCGTGTCTCAATGCTATACAGGCTGGCCAAGCTACATGATCGATATTCCTGCTAT
>JAGYMO010000072.1 GCA_018400255.1 Deltaproteobacteria bacterium | reverse complement strand
TCTTTTAACCTTTGTTTTCCAATTCAGTAAAGGCAGGGCTTTTTCCTTGTAAAAAGCCCCATGACCCTTAAAGACCTTGACAGAATACGTGGCAAATACATACCATACCATCTTAACATTAATACGGTTATATATGGCTTCTTTCGCCAATCATGGAGTGAAATATGGTATCTAAGCGGTTTATTGTTATTTTGATAGTTATATGGTTAACCCTTTTGATATGTGGTTGTGAGGGTTACAATTCAGAAGAAAAGATTGCCCCTCCGGCTAGTACATTAATTGAACTGCCAAAGGTGAAGGTTACCATGGTTAAAAAGGGCGATATCTCTATTCCTATCGAAACTACCGGCACTATATTCCCTGAATATGAATCAAAGATTGGGCCTAAAATTTCCGGAACCATAGAATTGGTGCACGTGGATGAAGGAGATGCGGTGCTTAAGGGACAACCTCTGGTGCAGTTGGATCAAAAGAATTTGCTGATTGCGGTTAGGCAGGGAAGAGCGGCGGTAAGGATGGCTGAGGCTCAGCTAAAAGAGGCACGTGTAAAGGTGGAAAATTTAAAAAAAGAAAGAGAGCGGCTGTCCAACCTGTTAAAGAAGAATGTAATTTCTCAGCAGAAATACGACGATATTGACACGGCTTATTCAATGGCTGTTACCGGGATGGAAGTAATCAGGGCGCAGATTGCAAGAAGCAAGGAAAGCCTGGCAATGGCGGAGCAGCAATTTAGTGATACGGTAATCAATGCCCCATTTTCCGGCCTGATAGTAAAACGATTTATTAACGAGGGGGAATTTGTGTCCACTATGCCCCCAAACCCTCTTTTCTTAATTATGAATATAGACAGTGTAAAGTCAGAGATTCATTTGCCCGAGGTCCATATCGCCAACATAGAAATAGGCAACCCTGTAGATATTACCGTTGATGCCTATCCGGATATGATTTTTGAAGGCATGGTTTCGACGATAAATCCTATGGTAGATCCTTTGAGCAGGACATTTACGGTAAAGGTTCAAATACCTAATAATGATCATAGATTAACGCCGGGGATGTTTGCCAGGGTAAAGATTTATCCTGCGATACACAAAGAGGCCCTTATTGTGCCATTCAAATCAGTGTTAAAAAGGGACGGCTCCAGCTTTGTATTTGTTATCGAGGATGGAACTGCAAGGTTGCGAGAAGTTAAGACAGGAATTAACAATGAGCGAGAGATCGAGGTTATTCAGGGATTAGAGGAAGGAGTGGAGGTTATTATCGAAGGGCATTACGGTATGCCGGATAACACAAAGGTAAGTGTGGAGAGGGAATAATATATGAACATCCCGGCATTCTCTGTAAACCGAAAGATAACTGTCTTGATGCTGACGCTGATTGTATCTCTATTCGGCATTATTTCCTTTACGAGGATCGGCATAGATATGATGCCTGACCTGGAATATCCATTTGTATCTGTTATTACCACCTATGAGGGTGTGGCAAGCGAGGATATTGAAAACCTGGTCACCAGGCCCATAGAAGAGGCTGTGAGTACGGTAAAGAGGGTAAACACGGTCAGGTCGATATCAAAGGAAGGCGTGTCAGTGGTTATGGTTGAATTTGAATGGGGCACCTTGCTGGACTTTGCCGCCCAGGATGTCAGGGATAAAATCTCCTGGTTAGCGGATCTTATCCCTGAGGACGCAGACAGCCCTATGGTTGTTAAATTTAACATATCCGACATGCCCATTCTTTTTTACGGTATAACAGGGATGGATGATACGATAAAGCTCAGGCAATATGTAAAAGATACTATTAAGACAAGAATCGAGAGATTGGAGGGAGTAGCAAGTTGTTGGATCTCAGGGGGTCTGGAGAGAGAGATAAATGTCTTTGTTGATAGGGATAGACTGAGCGCCTATAATATTTCTATGAGCCAGGTCATAGAGACATTAAAAAGAGAGAATTTGAATATCTCAGCAGGCCATGTGAGCAAGGGTTATACGGAGTATCTGGTAAGAACCCTGGGTGAGTATAAGTCCCTTGCGCCTATCTCAAACACCATTGTTGCCGTCAAAGGTGGTACGCCCGTATATATTAAAGATATAGCAACTGTAAAAGATACGCATAAAGAGATTAGAAACTACTCAAGGACCAATAAAAAAGATTCCTTGGTAATGATGGTGCTTAAGCAATCAGGTGCAAATACCGTGGCGGTTATCGACAGGGTAAAAAATGCGCTTGAAGAAATGCGTGAAGAGATTCCGGAAGGGGTTAATTTCCACGCAGTAATAGATCATTCCAGAATTATCAAGAAGGTGGTCAAGAGGACAAATTATAATGCAATTGAGGGGGCTATACTGGCCATCATAGTCCTCCTCCTTTTCCTTGGAAATTGGAAGCCTACCTTGATTATATCCTTGGCAATACCGCTCTCCGTGGTTACTACCTTTATGGGTATTTATGGCTTTGGTTACACCTTTAATATCATGACACTCGGGGGCTTGGCTTTAGGGATTGGCATGCTGGTTGATAATGCTGTGGTGGTAATTGAGAACACCTACCGGCACCTGAATGAATTAGGCGAGAGAAGTGATGAGGCTGCAAAGTCCGGTGCAAGTGAAGTTGGAATGGCTATAACGGCATCCACGCTGACAACAATGGCTGTATTTTTTCCTATGGTATTGACCTCAGGCATAGCGGGAAAACTCTCACGTCCATTGGCGGTAACGGTTTGCCTTGCGCTTCTGGCATCATTATTTGTATCTCTCACCATAGTACCTATGGTTGCCTCTGTTATTTTAGGGAGGAAGAGAAACTACAAGGAAGAGGGCAAAGAAAGGGGAAAGAGTAAGTTTGAGCCTATCAGGAATACATACAGACGATCTCTTATGCTCTCCCTGCGGCACAGAAAGACAGTCCTATTTGCTATGGCTTTACTTATTGTTGTGACGATCTACATGATACCGCATTTAGGTATGGAATTTATGCCGAAGCAGGATATGCCAATATTGTCCATGATGGCAAAAATGCCGGTGGGCACTAATTTGGAGGAAACAAATAGGGTGATCAGTCAGATTGAGGATATAGTGCTTGATCAACCTGAGACAATATATATTACCCCATTTATTGGGCTATCAGAGATGACCAAGATAGATCTTGCCTGGGGCATGGGGGCGGCAGATGTAAATGAAGCAGAGATAATGGTCAAGCTTGTGGATAAGGAGGAAAGGGTTCGGTCATCAGATGAGATAATTGATGCAATACGCGGAAAGCTTCCAGATATACAGGGGGCTGACTTTAATTTTATAGATATTGGTGAGGTTATGATGGGCGGTGGAGGGGAGTCGCCAATAGAGATTAAGGTCTTTGGTAAGGATCTCTCTGTTCTCAAGGAAATTAGCGCATCGATTGAGAAAAGTTGCATGGATATCCCTGGTTTCAAGGATATTGAGTTGAGTCTTAGGTCTGTTAAGCCGGAAATTCAGGTACAGGTAGATAGAGAAACGGCAGCAAGGCTGGGACTTACGGCCGGCATGATAGGCAGCATGGTAAAAGAGGCATTCCTTGGAATTGTGGCAAGTAGATATCGAATAGGAGGTGACGAATATGACCTGAGGGTGCGTTTTCAGGGTATTGACAGAAACTCGGTAAGCGATATACGAAATATTACTGTCTCCTCTCCATTAGGGCCTCAGATACTCCTGTATCAGGTAGCGGATATTGGGTATGGAAAGGGTCCGGTCGAGATAACAAGGGAAGATCAGGAGAGAGTGGTTTCAGTGCAGGGAAATTACTTTGGGAGAGATCTTAACAGTATCGTAGACGATATAAAGGAAAAGGTTGCTAAATTAAAGCTACCCGAGGGATATTTTGTCAAATATGGAGGGCGCTACGAAGATATGCAGGAGGCCTTTTCTTCACTTTCTTGGTCTTTACTCGTAGCTATTCTGTTAGTCTATATGATTATGGCAGCCCAATTTGAATCACTGGTAACACCCTTTGTCATTATGTTTACTGTGCCCCTGGCATTTATAGGTGTAATTTTTGGACTCTATGGTTTTGGAAAAACCCTCTCTGTACCGGCCCTTATGGGGGTATTGATATTAACAGGCATCGTGGTGAACAATGCAATTGTTATGATAGACTATATAAACAGATTGAGAAGGAACGGAATTGAATTTGGAACGGCTATTGTAGAGGGGGCATTGGTAAGGGTTCGGCCCATTTTGGTTACTGCTATCACGACTATACTTGGAATGCTTCCGATGGCCTTAAGCCACTCTGAAGGGGCGGAATTAAGATCACCTATGGCTGTAGCAGTCGCTTCAGGGTTACTTTTTGCTACGTTTCTTACCCTATTTATTATCCCTATTGTCTATAGCATTGTGAACGGGGTTTCATATAAGAAGAATTAATTACCATCCGGGAAAGAATATGGTGTGATTAGTTTTAGAGGATTTTTTCCATATTTATGAGGTGTTTCATGGGAGGATTTTATTATTTGTTGTTTTTGAAGACAGCTTTTTTATATACGGTCATGAGTTTCAGAAATACCAAATGCCATAATGGGCATGCCCGGGAAGGCAGCTGAAGAGTCAGAATGACCAAGGACAATGGCATCATTGATGGCAGTTATTGTTTCCTGATGTCTGCCGAAGGCGTTGACGATTTTGGCTAAGGGTTGACCTGTTTTAACTACATCGCCCGGCTTGGCTAGAAACCTGATAATTCCTGTTTTGGAGCCATAAGGCTTGTCTGAGTATTTGAGGGGATTACCATGCCCATATGGGGGAGATAGAGGGTACTGGAAGGCTTTTTCAAGCGGGTCAACCATCTTAAGATGAGCAAGTATATTCCAGATAGTTTGAATGCCATAGGCAACATTTGATTCACTGACTACGTAAGGTTTTCCGAGCTCGAGTGTTATGGCAGGAATGTCATGTAAAAGAAGATTAAAGGATAGGCTTTTTCTTAGCTCCTCAGAGTCTATAATCAAGCATAACCCGGCTTTTTTAGCTGCGAGTATTGTTTTTTCATAAGCACCTTTATGTATAACTCCAGGGTCACGGTCCAAAAGGACATATGGAATAGAGTTTATCCAGTCATTATGAAGGTCCAAGACAAGGGCAGGCCTTTCCTCTGATATGGTGCTAAAAATACGATGTGCTATACGTTCTCCTAAAGATCCATTCGGATTGCCGGGAAACGACCGATTCAAATCCTCCTTGCTCACAGTAATATTCCGAGATACCATCTCAAATCCAAGTGGATTCATGAGTGGAAATGCTTTAACCGAACCTTGAATAAGACGACGTCGAATACCCTTGAATATTTCATGAATAACGACAATGCCACTAACTTCATCGCCGTGACCGCATGCTGTGAGCCAAACGACAGGCCCAGGGTTAGTGCTTACGGAGGCCATAAGGGGCAACCGGCGGTGAGATAAGTCAGACCCGGTCATGATTTTTTTAAAAGAATAATGGATTTTGACCTCGAAAGAAGGGAACTTATGATTTATCGTTAACATTTTGTCGTTGCTATAGCTCCTGACATTAGCTAAATTTGGGGCTTTAAATTGCTAATGCCGGTTGTTTCAATGAAGTATAACAGAATAAGTCTTTGTGAGGTCTGAAATTTGGCTTCAGGTACACCTATTGATTTTTTCACTATTGGATTCTTAAATAAATAAAATGAAAAAATTGCCCTAACATCCCTGTAGCCATGTTCACCCGGCCGGCAATAGGGTTTAGAAGGCTTCCTTCGCGGATTTTTTTCTTCAATGGTGGAATGTTCACCAAAACCATTTTAACGTATGCTTCAAAAGGGCAGTCTGAAAGTTTATATGACCATGTAAGGTTATAAGGCTACTGATTTTTCTCACATTGAAAGAAATAAATCTCGGCTAAAATACCTGAATACATAGCTGGTTGAGGCTATAAAATTCTTTTCGCACGTAAAAGGATTTACATATCCCTCATGTAAAGGTGTATGAAGCAGATAAGAATGCCATCACTTGTTAGGATTATAGGGTATTTCGATGCCCCACCATCCCTGTTCCTTAGATTTTTCGGCCCACTCAGCGTTTGGGTTTTCATAGCCAGTCCAGCTATACCATAGATGTTCGTTATTTTTATACATTGTGTCATGGTCCCAGAACTCCGATTTTTGTGCTTCAGCACCGCATCCAAAAAGAAATGCACTCAGAAAAATCAAAACAATAAGTTTTTTCATTGCGCCTGTCTCCTTCCTTTCTTGTGGTTTCTAAACAAAATGCTATAAAATAATATTCGGTGAAAGATCAAAGATTATTTCTTAAAGCATTGTATGGTACTTTATATTTATGCCTTGAAATGTTTTTAATAACCAAAATTATAAAGCGAGTAAGGCTTTAAGTCAAGAACAAAATGTCTGGATAATAGTTTAGTTATAAGGCTAAGCTGGCCAAGTAAATTTGCATATATTTACCTGGAAAAAGGCATCCAAAAAATATCTTCTAATAAATCCATAAGATAGGTAGCTTCGGTAAAAAGGCAAAATGGAATGGGGTAAACGGTATCGATTTTATCCTATGATGAACTGGCTCGCAAAGTAGCTTCGGGGTGTTGTATCAGCTTGCTTTTTATATTTTTTGCGCTTTGCTTACTGCGCTGGGTGCTAAATTCCAAGTTTGGGATTCCTAAATATCCTTTAATAATAAATTCGCCTCTGATTGTTCGATGGTTGATTGGAATTCCCTGAGGGATTTGCTAATTTTTTGGATTTCCTCCGTTCGGCTAACCGGGATCTTATCTGTGCCGATATTATCCAGGGCATGGATAACCCAGGACAGGTTCATGTCGTTTATATCCCTGGACGGCTGGAAAAGAGGTTGACCATCTTTATTATCTTTGGTCTGGGAAAGGACTCCAGCTTTTTGAAGTTCATACAGTAATAGGTTAACGAGGCGTGTTGGAGCTTCAAGCATATGGGAGATGTCGTCGGCGCTCAAAGGAGGAATTCCATGCTGAAAGTTTTTCACGCAAAGTTGAGCAATTCTTAGAGATAGGAGTCTTCGAAAGGATGGCATTGCTTCTAAGGCGTCTGGTTCGAATTCGTAGGTATCTACATGCTGTGAGGCAAAGGTTATTTCAGCACCAAAGAGCATAATCATCCAGCTTGCCTGCAGCCAGATCAGGAATAAAGGTAGGGCGGCAAAGCTCCCGTAAATAGCCCCGTACTTAGAGACACCTATTTGAAAGGTTATATAAATCCATTGCAAAATCTGGTAGATGGTGCCCGCCACAATCCCTCCTAATAAAGCAGCTCTGATGCGAACCCTGATATTAGGCATGAATACATAGATAAAGGTGAAGAGCAGCCAAATGACGCCATAAGGTAGCAATTTTAAGCCGAGGGAAATTAATGGGCTGAGTGCTCCTATCAGGGATGTCTTTTCCGTTATGAGATTTATTTGCGCTGTAATAAAAACAGTCATGCTGCTCGACGTGACCAAGAGAATAGGGCAGATAAGCATCATGCTAAGATAGTCACTTAGTTTCCTGATCAAAGTCCTTCCTTGCTGGATTCCCCAGATGTCATTAAAGGAATTCTCAATATTGCCTAATAAACGAATAATAAAATAGAACAGCAGGGCAATACCCACGCCGGCGATTAAACCGCCTTTTGTCTCTTCAAGCATTTTCTGGGCGAAATCAATAATTTTTCCAATAACTTCCTCCTGCCCGCTAAACTTTTCAATGAGGATTTCTTGAAGGTGCTGCTCCATATGAAAACCCTTGGCAACACCAAAGGCCATGGCAACCAGGGGAACAATCGATAGAAGGGTGTTGAGGGTAAGGGCGGCGGCCCTTAGGCTGCACTTATCCTGGTTAAAGCCTTTTAACGAAAGGATAACGATGCGCAATTGTTTTAGAAGAAAGGATTTCGGAGTGGGAAGTTGGCCTAACCGAATGCGCCATAGGTCATATTTGAGAAAATTAAGAAGCTCGTTTATTTTTTTCAAAATGGTCCCTCTATTCCCCAAAGGGTAATTTTTTCAATAAATCTTTAACCTTTTTCTCATCTATGGAAGGCCTTCCTTCTTTATTGGGCCCGAGCAGAGAGTCCTTTAGGTCAGAGGAGGAGGGCAGGGTACCTTTTACAATTCCAGTCAAATCAGGCTTAAAGCTGGGAGATTCGAAACTTCCGCTCACCAGTATCGGGACGGTGAGTCCAAGACGCTCCATGGTATCCCCCTGTCCCTTAAGAGAGGCTACGAACTTGGGTTCCACCCTGAAATCCACTATTTCTTTTATTAGATCAGCTTTTCCGGTAGCCTTTACCCGAAGAAGAGGTGAAAGGAGGTTAGTGTTATTCGTTCTAAAGACACCGTTTGTTATGGTAAAAGGCATGTTAAATTCTGCGAAGTCTGTTTTGAGCCGCTTTCCCTTTTCAGCCAGACCAAAGGATGCCTTCACATTACGGATCATCCCTGGCAGGTCAATCCCTTTTATAGCACCATCCCGAAATACCATAGATCCATTTCCGTTCATACTGGATTTTATCTTGCCAACCTCATCCCCGGTCATCGCAATGCTTATCTTTGATTCCAGGGTCCCTTCGATAATATCCTTTTTTAAGAGATCATTTACAATCGGGTTGGCCTTAATTGATTTTGCCTGAAGATTGATACTGATTTTAGGGAAATCTTGTCTAAAATCAAGCATGCCATCTGAGGACGCAGTGCCTTGATAGAGTTTCATATCTAAGGGATCGAATCGGATTTTACCACCCAGGCCTGTAATTTTCATGTAAATATCCTCAATTTTTGCACCATAGGCCTTTAGATGTCCTATTTTTATTTCCCCATTAATAACCAGTTTCCTTAAGGGTGTATAGTCCGGTCTCGTTTTCTTCTCTTGCTCTGCCTGTTCCGCTTTTTCCTCTTTAGCTCCTTGGGGCAGATATCCGTCCATGTCGATTTGGTCAAGGTTTATATTAAAAGAGAGGTTTGGTTTTTCAAATTCTTTGGCCATAAAATTAAAGTCAATCTTTGATTGATCAAAATCCAGAGTAGCCTCGGAAACGGAAACATTTTTATTATCTCCTCTTAAATGGGCCTTTAAGGCGATTTTACTTAATGATTGAGGATTTCTTGGTTGAAAGGGTGATTCCCGGTTCATAGTCTTCATCGCCTTTCTCAGAGAGAAAGGATCTACCTGAATGTCAAAATCGTATTTATGTAATGAAGCCGGGTCTATCACATTTCCCTCTATTTGTATGTTCAACTCATTGAGGGCCTTAATAGATAGAGTAACTGGAATAGTACCCTGAAGTGAATCCAGCTTTGTAGGGCCTAAGGTTCCTTCAAGGCTTACCGGCGACTCATCCAGCATAGCGGACAATTCAAGATGAATTGGCTGATCAGGGGAGATACTATCAAGTTCCAGGTTAATATTCGATATCTCTTTTTGGTCATCCTTAGCACGATCTATCCAGAGTATTCGCCCATCTGTGACAGCAAATTCACCAACTATCAATTGTTTTATGGGTGACTTGCCTGCTGGGGTTTTCTTTTCTGTCTCCTTCGTCTCCTTTGCTGTTTCAGCAAGGCGCTCACCTGTTGAAGCCTTCGCAAGGCCTTGCCAATTGCCGACACCATCCTCGCCCTTAATCAATAAAATATGGGGTCTTTTCAAAATAAAACGCTTTACTTCAAGCTTTTTTGTGATAAGGGGAAGAAGTTTGACGCGGACTTCAAAGGATTCCACATTCACAAAATCCTTTTCCTTAAATCCGGACGGATTTCCTAAATGAAGATCCGACAGGGATATCCCAAGCCATGGAAAAACAGAGAGATCAAGATCGCCGCCAATGGAAAAAGGCCTTCCGGTAGCTTCGGTAACCTTGTGCTCAATGTGCGGCTTATATTTCTGCACGTCTATGAACATTGGTACAAGGATAATCGTAAGGATTACTAAAAGAATGAGGGAGCCAAAAATGACTGATAGCCACTTTATAGCTTTCAAGACAAACCTCCTTAATTTAAAAGATTTGTATCTGTTCAGCCACACGAAGACACGAAGAAAACACTATTATCACTATAACAATACATATGCGGTCAGGTTTTCTCACTACCATTACTGCGCAGCATATCACGCAGACCCATCAATGCAGTAATTTCATAATCTTTATGGCTTAGTGCCCCTGGCCCAGACCTGGCTTTGCAAAGT
>JAGYMO010000071.1 GCA_018400255.1 Deltaproteobacteria bacterium | reverse complement strand
GGCGCATTCATCCACGGCTAAAGCCGTGGCTTTCTGCGGTCGGGGTAAATTCTCATATACAATAAAACCCGCCAAAATATTGACAATCTCCTGAGAAAAGGGGAGCAAAAAATTGCATCCTTTATGATAAACCTGCTTCAAAAAGATTAAGCTACCCCTATCCTTTGTTTTATCTTTCACTTTTTCAGTCACTTCCTCTGGCTTTAATTAAAGGTATGATAAATATCACGCATGCTGCGAGAAAGATAATGCTTCCGACAAGCATTAATATGTCTCCGCTTTTAAAACTTGAGACTATAAAAAGAAGCGCACATATAACAAAAAGCACCCATCCCAAAAAATCGTAACCTCTTCCTTGTTTCAACCTCATATTAGGCAATTCTATAACCTCCTTTTACTTTGAAGAGTACTTGCTTAGAATACAAACAACTTTACACAATCACAATAAGTGGAAAATTGGCTTTAGAAAGTGCAATTTTAAATATTTTTTCGTAAGTTACCTGCCCTCCCCCTCGGGATCTCCGCTTCGCTCCGAGAAACGAGACGATGCAATATCGAAAAAATGTATGAGCGCGAATAAAGGCACTTTTTAAAGCCCTCAATTAAGGACATAAGGTCAAGCATAATCTCGACCAAAAGAGCTTCTTAAAACTATTAGCTTGAAATTATAGGCTTAAAAGAAGGCCTCGTCATTACCTTGTCTAGTTCGAAAAGCCTCCCCCTAAAGCCTCTATAACTCGATATTTATCTCTTATAACGAATATTGCATAAATTTATTGCCACATGAAGCCAAAATCGCCCCATGCTAAATTTTGACTTTCAAAAAAAATAAAGAGGTATTATAGTTTTTATAAATGATTCAAAGACATACACATTTTGCAATCTGTGCTAAATATCGAGAAAAAAATGAAAAATATTTCAGGCCTAACCAGGGAGAACATCGGTGAACAGTTTAGGGTAAGCTTGAAAGAGGCGCTTGCAGCAAAAGGCCAAAGGAGATGGGATCTATTAGGTGAATTTGCCCTGGAACATGGCTACAAACGCGAAGACGCTTACTGTTATCGGTATGAAAAAAATTATTTGATGTACACAGGGAAAAGGATTATCTACGCGGAGGATTTTGAGAAAAAGACATATGAGGCAATCAGGGATTCACTCAAGCAAAAATGGAAAATCCAAACAAACCCATCCATTATTGCAAACGCCCTTACCATTGGGGGCACTACCCTGGGCGGAGCAATATTAGGGCTTTTGCTCATAAAGGCCGGCTTACATCCTATCGTCTTGATTCCCTCAATTATAATCCCCCCCATTGTCTGTATATACGAAATGTTAAAACAGGGTGCCAAGGAGAGCGCCACATTGGCTAACATAGATGAATCACTGAAAAACCGTGAGGAGGATATCTATTACGAGGATGACGCGGTAAGGAGGTTCTACCAGCAGTTTTATAAAAACGCTTTAGCAGACCTGTAATATATAAAATTCATATCTGTTCAGCCACCAAGCCACCAAGACGCAAAGAAAAGACTGATATCACTGTAAAAATACATATGTAGTCGGATTTTCTCACTACTATTTATACGCCGCATATCAAGCAGACCCATCAATGCAATAATCTCATAACCTGTGTGGCTTAGCGCCCCTGGCCCAGACCTGGCTTTGCAAAGTAGTTATTTGATATAAAATCCTTGAAAAATTAAAAACCAATATACAATATCCCAATAATGTCGCACCTCCCGATCCCGTCACGGTCT
>JAGYMO010000070.1 GCA_018400255.1 Deltaproteobacteria bacterium | reverse complement strand
GCCAAATTTCTAATTTCTATTTTCTAATTTCAGCGTTCTGTGAACGCTTACAAAATAACTACTGGTTAATATAGATGAAAATTCTAATCTGTGTAAAACAAGTTCCGGAAATTACGGACATCAAAATAAATACTGAGACAGGAACCTTAATGAGAGAGGGAGTTGACTCTATCCTTAACCCCTTCTGTGAATATGCTGTAGAAAAGGCATTAGAGGTGAAAGAAAAGAATGGTGATGTTGAGACAGTAGCCATTTCTATGGGGCCTCCACAGGCCAAATCTTCCTTGATGCGTTGCCTTGAAATGGGAATAGACAGGGCTATTCTTCTGGCAGACAGAAAGTTTGCCGGCGCGGATACCTGGGCAACTGCCTTCACAATCGCCAGTGCTATAAAGGAAATAGAGGGAGATTTTGACCTTATTTTAGTTGGAAAACAGGCAATCGATGGAGATACAGCCCAGGTAGGCCCTGAGCTATCAGAAACCCTGGGTATACCGCAGATTATGTATTGTACGGACCTTGAATTAACGGATAATAAAAAAAAGATCAGGGCGACAAGAGAAATAGAGACAGGGAAAGAGACATTAGAGGCAAAATTGCCATGCCTTATTTCCGTAAGTATGGGGCCAATGATTAGAAGAATACCTTCATTTACAGAAATACTTGATGCACGAAAAAAGCCCTTTAAAACCATTTCGTCCTCAGATATTACTATAAAAGAGGAAGAAATAGGACTCAAAGGTTCTCTTACGCAAGTCATAAAGATATTTCCTCCACAATTAAAAAAACAGGGAACAATCATTCGAGACAGTGAGCCCTCATCCGCTGCAAAAAAAGTAATTGAGTTTCTCAGGGAAAAAAATTTTGTATAAGGTATACAATGCTAAAGATTGATATTGAAAAATGCACTGGTTGCAAAATTTGTGAAAAGACATGTCCCTTTGGGGCAATTACAGTCACTGATAAGATTGCAAAAGTACAGGAAAATTGCACCCTCTGTGGCGCATGTGTAAGCAGTTGCCCTGCTGGGGCAATTACCATTGAAAGAAGGCAGATCCCAAAGGAGGAACTGGACAAATTTTCAGGTATTTTCATATGGGGAGAGTGTGAGGAAAAAGGGAGAGACCTCGTACCCAAGAAGGTTGTCAAAGAGCTTTTGAATCAGGGACGGAGGCTTGCAGACAGACTCAAACAAAATCTTGCCGTGGTAGTTTTGGGAAACGGAAAAGTAGATGGGCTCCAGGAATTACTCAACTACGGCGCAGACAGGGTAATCAGGTGCAGAAATAAACTCCTTGATAACTACACAACAGACGGTTTTTCTAATGTACTATGCACTGTTATTTCTAAGGAACGGCCATCTATTTTTCTCTTCGGTGCAACACCGAGGGGAAGAGAATTAGCGCCAAGGATTGCTGCAAGACTTCATTTAGGGCTCACTGCAGACTGCACTGGTTTGGATATAGATGAAGAGGACCAACTTGTCCAGACAAGGCCGGCATTTGGTGGAAATATCATGGCATCGATAATTTCTCCATACACAAGGCCTCAAATGGCAACCGTAAGACCGAATGTTTTCCCTTGTGAGAAGTATGATAAAACAAAAAATGCGGAGATCGAGGACTTTGAAGTTGTGCTGTCTCAAACCTCAATCAGGACTAACACAGTAGATATAAAACAATTAACAGGGCAGAGAGAGATAAGTATTGAGGAGGCGGATATTATTATCTCGGCCGGAAAGGGGTGCGAGAAAAAAGAAAACCTTAAGCTAATTAAGGAATTGGCAGATGAACTTGGGGGGGTAGTTGCAGGTTCAAGGGCTATCGTTGAACTTGACTGGATCCCCCACACAAGGCAAGTAGGTCAATCAGGACACACTGTAGGTCCTGAATTATATATAGCCGTTGGAATAAGCGGTGCTGTTCAGCATATCGTTGGGATGAGCTCGGCAAAGACTATTATAGCAATAAATAAAGATCCTAATGCACCTATATTCAAGGTCGCAGACCTCGGTATTGTAGGCGACGCAATGGAAATCCTTCCTGTGCTCATTAAAGGACTTAAGTCATCGCCGTGATCCATTATCCCTATCACGGACAAGTCGGCTGCAGCATAGCTATCATAGCGATCCATCGGATAGCCAAATTGAAAAAAGAAACGTATAGGTTTGATAAGCCCTTAAAAAGACTAATATTTAATGCTCCCCCTTTCTGTACGTCATTGTCTGTTTTACCCTGTTTATAAGTAACGGCAGAAATGTCTTTGCGTCTGCAACAATTCCAAGATCGGCAATATTAAACACAGGAGAATCTTTATCTCTGTTAATTGCCACAATAACCTTAGAGTCCTTTATACCGGATGTATATTGAATTGCACCAGAGGTGCCGACAGAAAAAAGGAGTTTCGGTCTTATTGTCTTTCCGGTCTGCCCAACCAGTCTTTCCTCTTCTACCCACCTTTGAAGCACGGGCGGTCGAGTGGCACCTATTTCACCACCCAAAGTTTCAGCGAGTTCACGAATCATACTGAAGTTTTCAGCATTATGAAGCCCCCCTCCCCCTACCACCACAGTATCAGCTTCCTCTAATGGTCTCTTCGTTTCACGTAATGGAGAGCTTGACAGCAACTTAGGACCTTCCAAGATGTCGAGACGATCTACCTTTATCCAGTCGATATGGCCAGGATTCCCTTGAGCTTCAGGGGTCTGAGAAACAGCAGGCTGCATTGTAACAAATCCTGTACGGGATTCTTCCGAGAATATAATTTCCGCCATTACGCCGCTACTCGAAGAGGGACATTTTGCCACAACCCTTCCTTTTTCCATCTTGAGATCCATGCATTGAGCAATCAAACCTGAATTTGTCATCTTTGCGGTCCTGGCTGCCAGCTCTCTCCCGAAGTCAGTCAGTGCAAATAGTACAAGCATTGGGCCTTGCCTAATAACAGCATCTGCCAGGACAGAGGCAAAGGAGTCTGCCCTTGGCAATGCAAGCCTGGAATCATCTATAATATGCACATAGTCTGCGCCACGAGAAATGGACTCATCTGCAGCGGCTTCTAATTGCAGGTGGGTCTGTCTGTGTGAATCAAATTTAAGCCTGGTATTTGACGAGCCTATAAGCACGGCGGTTACTCTCCCACAGGCCGAACCGGCAAATTTCTTGGCCCGCCCCAGCACATTAATATACAATTCGAAAAGTTTTCTATTCCTTAAATCACCAAATACCCATATATCTTTTATTTTCTCTTCCATATCTTACCTCTAAAATTCAGTCTAAATACCCTGTAAATGCACCGGCTAAATCATATCTAATTGTAACAATGCTTTCACTAATTGATCAGCCTGACCAGGCCCTGAACCGGACATAAATGCACAGGCTCTCATCTTCTTGGTCTGCGATAAGGAAAACAGCCTTGTGCTGGACCCGATCTCTCCAACCTCTTTTCTATTCAAGCCAAGGTCTGTATGGTTCCAGCATTCTAAGCCCTTTTCAAATACCGATTGAATCCTTAAAAAACCGGTGTCTCTTGGACGAATCGCACTTTGATGTATGGTAAGGGCAGCAGGAAAATAAACCTCATACCTTTCAAGAAAGCCATCATAATTTCGTTCTACAAAAAGGCTGTTTTTACCCTGTTCTATAGAGCACACCCCTGTAATAATCGGTAGTTCAAGTGCCACAGCTGTTTGCGGGCCTACCTGGCCTGTGTCACTGTCAGCAGTCCTTGCGCTGAAAAGAACCAGATCATAAGGCGCCAGCCTCCTGATTGCTGCGGCAAGGACATGTGACGTTGCAAGAGTGTCCGAACCTGCGAGGGCCCGATCAGAGATTAAAATGCCCCGATCAACACCTATGACCATAGCCTCATGAAGCGATGTCGCAAAGGTTTCGGGTCCCATAGAAAGGGCTGTTATCGTCCCACCTAAATCCTCCCTTATCCGCAATGCTACCTCAAGGGTCGCTCTGTCATGAGGATTAAGTTCGTCAGAAAAAGACCGCTGCCCCTGAGAAGCAGTTGATTTTATAGATTTAATACATACTATAATGTTAACTCCCATCCAAATTTCCCTTATTGTTTTAGGTTTAAGCTTATATGCTATTCACAATGAGCACTTTAATGGGACAATACTGTTTCAATTTCCCATGATACCCCGTGCAATGACCATCTTATGGACCTCAGAAGTTCCCTCATAGATCCTTGTTACCCTCGCATCCCTATAATATCGCTCAACAGGATAAGACTTTGAGTAGCCGTAACCGCCATGTATCTGAAGGGCCTGATCAGTCACCTCGCTCGAAATCTCAGAAGAAAAAAGCTTTGCCATAGCCGACGCCTGCGAAAATGATTCACCTTTATCTCTTAATGTAGCAGCCCTGTATGCCATTAGACGTGCTGCATCAACCTTTGTGGCCATATCGGCAATCATCATAGAGAGGGCCTGGTGTTTTGCTATAGGTACCCCAAACTGATGACGCTGCTTTGAGTATCGAATTGCCTCCTCAAGTGCAGCCCGTGCGATGCCCGCAGCCTGCGCTGCAATACCTATCCGGCCAATATCTAATGCTGCAAATCCTATACTCAAGCCCGCGCCTTCCCTGCCCAACAGGTTTTGAGATGGAACCTCACAGTCATTGAGCCTTACTGAACTTACAGGGTTAGCTCTTACACCACAGAGTTCTTCGAGATCACCAACTATCAAACCGGGGGTTCCCCGCTCAACTATAAGGACACTTATCCCCTTGTTTCCATTATTAGGGTTGGTTCTTGCAAAAATGAGGTATATGCCTGCTACACCCCCATTTGTTACAAAGGCCTTGCTTCCGTTAATCACATAGTAACGGTCTTTACTAATTGCCTCGGATTCAATACCGGACGCATCAGAACCGGCATTAGGTTCTGTAAGACAAAACGCCCCGATCTTGTTACCTGACGTAAGTTGTGGTGCCCATTTCTTCTTTTGCTCTTCTGAACCAAATGCCAGCAGAGGGTATAGTGCCACGCTATTATGAACAGCAACACATAGACCCAGGGCGGCGCAAGACTTTGATATCTCCTCTATTATTAAAATATAATCAACCGTGTCCAACGCTGCTCCGCCTAAGCTTTTAGGGGCCTGAATTCCAAAATAGCCGAGCTCACCCATCTTTTTTACCACATCCCAGGGAAAGTGGGCTTCCTTGTCAATCTTTCCAGCAATGGGCTGAATTTCTATTTCACAAAAGCCATGAGCTATCCGCTGAACCAAGCGATTTTTATCAGATAAAAAAATATTCATAATTATTTTCCTCTACTGAATAAAAAAAATCCGCTGCCAGGGAAAACTGACAACGGATTTTTTTATTAAAACTATCTATATTATTACATTATCAGATCTGGCGGTTTTCTTTGAATACCCATAATAACAGGCAACAGGGACAAAGCTATCCCTATTGCCCTGATAATTATAATAATATTTGCGTAGTTGTTGTTCATTGTTTAGTTTTAAATATCCTTTTTATATGCATAAATCACAATAAATCTGCATTGTCAATATTTATTTTTTTTATTTATTGTTTCTCAGGAAGCATATATATGAGGGCTATGGTGAGTAATGGTATTATTGAAATAGAAAATAGTACCGGTCGTATGGTAAATACATCGGCAAATTCACCGGTTATAGGGGCCATAATGCCGCCAAGGCCAAAGGCGAAACCCATCATGAGGCTTGAAACCATTGACTTGCCTTTAGGTGCCAATTCCTGCGCCATGGCAACCCCTAATGGCAATGTAGCCATTGATACAAATCCTGCCATAAAGGCGGCAAGATAAATCCAGCCTCCTTGTACATATAAAAGTAATATTAGACTGGGCGTCGCAAGCCCGTGGGAGAAATAGAAGACAGGCTTATATCCAATTCTATCCGATAAATGACCCGCAAGTAGTCCACTAAAAGATCCTGCCACAGTAAAAACAGATACAAAAATCCCTATTGATACCAGCGTATAACCCTCCTGGGCAAAGAGTACCGTGATGAAACTTCTAAATGATATTCCAACAAATGCCCTCAAGACCATGATTATCCAAATTAACACAATTGATTTCCAAACCGCCCCTAATGCCTCTTTTAATGATCCTATAAAGCCGAAATCCTTAAGGCTCTCCCCAACCGGTGCAGGAATGGTCTTAAAAAGATAGATCATTACTATAAAACCAATAATCATTGCTAATGGAGATACACCAAGACCATACGCTCCAACCAGATATGTAATAAAGACAGGCCCAACAGCAAAAGCAAATGTTCCACCGGCATTAAAGATCGACATGCAAAATGCAAAATTCCTCCCCGAATATTCGGATATCATTCCGGCAGTTGTTGGATGAAACATGGAAGAACCTATAGAGCCCAAGGATACAAAGACGAGAAGCACAAAAAAAGAGGGAGCTACCCCAACCAAGGATATAAAGATAATCGTCAAAATGGGGCCACCAAGGATAAAAAACCTTGTTCTATAATGATCTGCCACATACCCAACAGCAGGTTGCACGATAAACGCCATAAGCCTGCTTATGCCAACCAGTAAGCCAACCTGAGCAAGGGTAAGGGAAAAATTTTCTACAAACACAGGCAGTAAAGGATTAATGAATGAGGAGTAAAAATCCCCTATAAAATGGATAAGGGTTAATCCAAATATTACTTGTATATTCGTGTCCTTTTTATATTCCATTATAATGCCAATAAAAAAACCACCTTCCGGTGGTTTTTTAAGCTGACAAAATCAAACAGCTTTAATGTTTTGGCAATTTGCCTTTATTAGATTAACAAATGTACAGCATGAAGATGATAAAAAATGTATTATATGCTCAAATTATTTCTTAAATCCGTCAAGCCATTGCCCTGCCAACAATCTCCGCGATATCTAATACTTCCACTTTATCCTCCAATTCCTCCACCTTTACAGCATCATCTAACATCTTGGCGCATTGAGGACATGCAACTGCTATAATGCTTGCGCCGGTTTGAAGGGACTGCTTTACCCTGATTCTATTCGGACTTTCCTCTCCGCCACCCAGGATATCAGTGAAAAAATTACCTCCTCCGCCTCCACAGCAAAAGGCATTATCCCTGCTTTGC
Organism: Deltaproteobacteria bacterium; assembly: GCA_018400255.1. Lineage (GTDB taxonomy): Bacteria > Desulfobacterota > DSM-4660 > Desulfatiglandales > B25-G16 > M55B121. The sequence continues at coordinate 3,185 of JAGYMO010000070.1, read as the reverse complement.
TCCATTTCAATGAAATCAATGCCCGGAATAGACTGTAATATCCTTCTCGGCGCATCATACTCGCCATTATGCCTTCCAAGGTAGCATGGATCGTGATATGTAACCCTCAATGTAAGATCTTTCAATGGCACCTTCCCCGACTCCATCAATGGCGCCATAATTTGGGTATAATGATATACTTCAAAAACTCCCCCGAATTCAGGGTAATCATTTTTAAATGCATTAAATGAATGGGGATCCAGGGTTATAATCTTCTTTATACCTTTTTCCTTGAAAAGGGATATGTTACCCTCTGCCAGGTATTCAAAGAGCCCTGCTTCTCCAAGTACCTTCACCTCATTTCCATCACACATTTCCTTATTCGCAAGAATACCTATGGACAACCCAGCCTTGATTAATAAATTTCCTACGGCTTTTGCGATCTTTTTACCCCGTTCGTCATAAGAGCCTACATCTCCTATATAAAAAAGATACTCTTGATCTTTGTATTCTTCAACAAGGCTGCCCTCTGCCCATTGTCCTCTCTTCTCAGCAGGTTCTTTATATGGATTACCGCTTATACTGATATTCTTAAAATAATCCCTTACAGGCGGTGGTATTATCCCCGTGCTTACCAGCTCTTCCCTGGCTGCTATAAAAATGTTCACCAAATCCTCACTGAAGGTAAACACGCAGTGCTCCACACAGTTAGCACAGGTCGCACAGGAATATAGTATCTCCTGAAAACGCTCTGAATTTTTTATATCGCCATTCAACCACGCCCTGATAAGCCACATCCTTCCACCAGGCGAATACGTCTCAAACATGAACTTTCTATAGGCAGGGCAGTTAAAATCAGAATAATCTCCAGCCAGCTTACAATAACCACACCGGAAACACCTGTGAACAATCTCTTCGTATCTCATTTAATAAACCTCCCAATTTCCTGGATTCATTATTCCATCAGGGTCTAAAACATCCTTTACCGTCCTCATTAAATGACGCGTGTTTGGATCCATTCTCTCAATAGCAATTTTTTGTTCTGCAACCGTCGGTTTCCAATAGACTCCTCCTATGTCCAGAACATAATAACTTATCTCCTCAAGGGCCTTTTTCGTCCTATCCATCATATCAGCATCTGCCCTGTTAAACGTAAATGCAAAGCCAAACATCATGCTGTGCCCCCTGCCTATAATCCTGACCATACCAGAGTATGCAAGGTCATATTTCAAAGACATCTCAACAAGTTTTCGTGAGCATTCAGGATACCTTTCTACAGAAATAATAGGCCCGGAATATTCAAACCCACCGCCCTTCTTGACATCCGCTAACCTGCTAGCACTTGTCTGGGGCATCTCCAGGAGTGAACCTTTCATAGCCGGGGGAATAGACATAAAACCCCCGTCTTTACTTTTAATAAAACCCTCCAGCGCCTTCCAAACCATTTTCCTCTTAAATTCTATCTCCTCATCCGTATCACCGGTTAAATAAAAACTAACGTGATGATTATCTTTAAACATCATCGGTAATGGCTGGGTAAATATTAACACGTCCTCTATCATTTCAGTGTGTGTGATTTCATATACCATATCCGGGACAAGGTTTTCATTATCCGTAACAAAGATTTCTACGTCTCTCATCTTCTTTTTGGGGTAAAGTCTCAAACCTACCTTAGTGATAATGCCGGTAGTTCCAAACCAACCGAGAAACAGGCCGGACAAATCCGGAAGCGGGGCCCCCTTTGAAAACCAATCTGAGGATATAGAAGAAGAGCCTATATTGCAAATTTCCCCAGACGGTAGTACAACCTCCAGACCACAAACCATGTCGGAGTTAAATCCATACTGCTGCGTGAGCCTTCCTTGCCCGTGGATTATTACATTTGATGCTATTGTTGCTGCTGGTGGGGCATCTGGAATACTATGACGTAGCCTTGGGTAATTTTTTTCAAGATAGGATTTTAAAAAACCCTGGGAAGTGCCTCCTTCAACTACCGCGTAGCGAGCCTTTTCATTTACCTCTATTATCTTATTCATCCTCTTCATATCAACTACAATCCCGCCCTTCAGAGGAATTACCAGGCCTGTTAAGGCTAAACCAGCTCCCATTGGCACAATTGGGATCTTCTCCCTTTTCGCAAGCCTTATTATTTCCTGTACCTCCACGGATGTTTTTGGTAAGGCGACAAAATCAGGTTTATTCGCGGGCATTAAACCCGGGTCACGTGAATAGAAAAAAAGTTCCTCTGGCTGATAAGAGACATAATTCTCCCCTACTATTTCAGCAAGGGCCTTAAGAATTTCACTCATGATGTTATACCCCCATTTCCGGTTCTTCACCTATAGCCATCCTACAGAGATCTATTATGTGAAGCGGTTTAAGACCAGCCTTAATGACCTTCTCGGACAATGCATTCTGGCATGCAGGGCAATTAAAAAAACAATATTCCGCGTCATGCTCTACCATGTCATCAAGGTTTCTCTTCTGAACGTCACTTCTGAGGTCATAGCCGAACATCATCCCAAAAAGATCGCCACAGCAAAGGGCATTTTCATCCTGGTATTTTCGATCAACAAGGTCAACGCCAATCAGCTCCATAATATCACGCACAAAATGATGTTTATCAGAAGATAGTCTCGACGAACATGGCCTTTGATACGCTGCCTTGATGTTTAAAGGCCTTATCATAGCACGTAGTTCTTTTAGCCTGTTGTATAAATACTCAAAATAATGGATAGGCTTAAAGGGAACTTCTATGCCATAGGCAGGCGCAAGGGATGTAAAGGAGCCATAGCATTCATCATGCATGCACACAACCTCTTTAACTTCGAGTTTTCTGAAATTATCTATGATAACGGGAAGTCTTTCCTTTATAATAGCTGTGTTGGCAAAATGAATGTAAACGACATTACAGAAGAATTCCTGGCCAAAAACATAGGAGGGCATTACATCCTCAAAGAGTTTCCCTTTGACCAAATTTAAAAACTCCGGCATAAAACCAAAGGACAAAACCTTTTCCTTTACTTCACCCAATCTATGCTTTCCTAACGGCTCTCCGATATTAATCCACTGTCTGGTAATTGCCCTTGGTGCTGTGAGTATGCCCTTTTCCTGCCTTCTTTCGGTGATAAGATAAAAGGGGTGATTACCCCTTTTGCAATACTCTTCACATCCATAGCATGTGACGCAGTTGTGTAAGACCGGTG
>JAGYMO010000069.1 GCA_018400255.1 Deltaproteobacteria bacterium | reverse complement strand
TCGCTGAGGTTTTTCAACCCTCGTGACGATGCCTACTGCATAATCTGGGTTGAAGATTCAACTGCCTGTTTCCCAAAGGTTGTGACCCTCCTTGCTGACTAGACTCTCCCCGGGTTAAATTCGCGGTAAATTCTTTTTCACTTGATCAGGTATGTTGATTGAGGGGATATTTTTGAATCTTATTGTTATTTCTTTTTAACGATTCTAAGGTAGGTTTCAACCTAAGCCATAATCTTTTATCTTAGATATGAGCATGGGGCGACTGATCTCAAGTATTTTGGCTGCGTGTGTTTTATTTCCGTTGGTTTTTTTTAATGCGCGTTCAATTAGTTGTTTTTCAAGGATTTGGGAGCCTACTTTTATAGATAATGTATCGGGTGATGTGATATCAGAAATATTTGCTTGCTCGGTTATAAGGTTTGATGGAAGGTCCTGGACATGTATAATATTATCTTGGGTAAGCAGAACGGATCTTTCCAGGACATTTTCCAGTTCTCTTATATTGCCCGGCCATGAATGCCCCATAAAAATTCTAAACACATCGGGGGATATTCCCTTTACATTCTTTTTTAGCTTATGATTAATTGAATTGATGAAGTGATCGATTAACAGCGGTATATCCTCTGTCCTGTCTCTAAGTGGAGGGAGATAAATATTTATAACATTTATTCGGTAAAAAAGGTCTTCTCTAAAATTGCCGTTTTTTATCTCTTTCTTTAGGTCTTTAGACGTTGCTGCAATTACCCTTAAATCAACCTTTTTTGTAAATGCTGATCCAAGCGGAGAAATTTCTTCCTCCTGCAATACCCTTAACATCTTGATCTGAAGGGAAGGCGGAAGTTCGCCTATCTCATCAAGAAAGATGGTGCCTTTGTTGGCCTCTTCGAAATGACCTTTTTTGTCATGGTACGCATCTGTAAAGGCGCCTTTTTTATATCCAAAAAGTTCACTCTCTAAAAGGGTTTCCGGGATCCCGCCGCAATTTATAGAAACAAGGTTTCCCCTGCTTCTCAGGCCATTATAATGAATAGCCTTTGCTACAAGTTCCTTACCGGTTCCGCTCTCACCTGTTATAAGTACTGTAGTTTTGTAATCGGCGACCTTTTTTATGATATCAAAGACAGACTGCATTACATCACATTTTGCAACTATGTTTGCATATTTATAATTATCCCCTATTTTCTGAATCTTTTGCCTTAATATGATGTTTTCGCTCTTTAACCTCTCCCTTTCCTCTGCCTTTTTTAGTGTTAAAAGAACCTCGTCTGCCTTAAAGGGCTTGCTTATATAATCATATGCACCTGATTTCATTGCCTCAACAGCCGTGTCTATTGTTCCATACGCGGACATCATTATTATAGGTATAGTAATTTTCTTTTTGACTGTGGATTTTAGAAAGGCAAGCCCATCTACATTCGGCATCTTAATGTCACAAAGGACGAAATTAAATTGTTCTCCTTGTATAATTTCTAAAGCCTCTTGGCCATCTGCGGCTGTTTCAATATCATAGCCCGATTTAGTTAGAAGCACTTTGAGCATGTGCCTCATGTTTTGCTCGTCATCAATAACAAGAATTCTTTTTTTTGACATGATTAGTATTGTTATTTGTTTTTATTATTTTTGAAACTACTTAACCACTAATACACCAAGTCACAAAGGGTATGCTATTGTCTTTAAATGGCAGTTTTAATCTATTAGTGCATGTGAAATCACTTGGAAAACAGATTATCGTAAAGGTGAAAGTATTCATACGTTTTGTGTCTTAGCGCCTTTGTGGCCAGTTTTACATGTGCTCACTATTTTGAGAAACAGGCAATATAATCGTAACTGCTGTGCCTTTACCCTTTTGACTTTTTACCTTGATTTTACCGCCCGCATCTTCGACAATTCTTAGGGTAACTGACAGGCCAAGCCCTGTGCCTTTTCCCGGATCTTTTGTAGTGAAAAATGGATCAAAGATTCTATCGAGCTCTTCAGAGGAGATTCCCTGACCATTGTCTGTGAATTCAATGTTTATGTTGTCTTCTTCTTGTAAGGTATCCGAAGCCATCTTAGAGTCTGACGTTGTTTTTATTGATATTTTTTTATCATTATTTTCTAATCCTGTCTGTTTTGTATCCATTGCGTCTATTGAATTCATTATGATATTAAGAAGTAACTGCTTCAGCTTGTCTGGATCAATAAATACAGTATCTTTTTCAGCATATAGACTTAAATTTATACTAATATCGGACATAAACCTTTGAGGTTTCAACATCTCGATTAAATCATAAATAGCCTGGTGAAGTGAGACGCGCTCCGGTACCCCCTTGGATGGCCTTGAGAAATCAAGGAGGTCTCTGATTATTCGATTTATCCTTTCAATTTCCCCCTCAATGCGGTTAATGTAATCAATTCTCTCATTTTGCTCAGCAGTGTCTTTTAAAAGCCCCAGATAACCAAATATTGTACCTATAGGATTTCCAATTTCATGGGCAACGCCCGATGCCAATCTTCCGACAGATGCAAGTTTTTCGGATCGTAATATTTCATCTTGGGCCATAGTTAGCTTTAAGTTAGTCTTTTCCAATTCACTTATGTTCCTTTGTAACTGCATCCTATTTTTTTCAAGGCCCTCGATCATCAAAGTAATTGCCTGTGAGAGTCTTCCAAATTCGTTTTGCCTTAGGCTCGGGAAAGGATAGAACGTATCGCCCTCTTTAAAGTCTTCCGCCTTACTAACTAGACTGTTGATTGGCCTTATTAAGATCCTGTAAATAAGATAAAAACCAACCAATGTAAAAACTACTGTATTTAGAAAGATATATAACAGGATGATTTTATAAGAAACTCGGAATGCATTATACGTGTCTTCCAGGTTTATCTTAACCGAGGCTGTGCCATATAGCTTGTTGTCGTTTTTTAGTGGATGAGCAAGATATAGATATCCCTTGGTGGATGATAGGGTGTCCCATAGCATACTGGGCAGAGTAAATGAATCTCCACCACTTTTCAGGGCTTGTATTGCCACATCTACGAGCATTTTACGATCATCTTTTTCTGTTCTTGATTCAGAAATAATCCTGCCATTAGAGTCCGTAATTACTGTAGATAAGAAATAATTTTTATTTAGCTGGTTTAGGTCTTTATGGGGCGAATGATCTGCTGCACCTTTAAAAAGGGTAGTAATAAATTTTTTCTCAACAGATCGCAAGAGCATTATTCCATTTTTTATTTCCAACTTGATCATGCTTTTTTCTGCCATGCTTGCCATAGCAATAGCCAATAATATCATGGCGGTCAAAAGTATAGAGACAAGTGTTATCAGGGTTCCTGTTTTTAAACTGTATGACAATGAGGGCATATTTATTTTACAGGTTTATATACCAGTTTATTGTTTCCGGACCAAAGAAAATATAGATAATGGCTGCAATTGATATAAATGGGCCAAAGGGGATTTTATATCTAAGGCTTTTTTTTGCCAGCAAAAGACTTATGCTTCCTATCAAGGCACCAATGAAGCTGCTTATAAGTAGAATAAAAGGTATTGCCATCCAACCAAACCACGCTCCTACCATGGCAAGAAGTTTTATATCCCCACCTCCCATGCCGTCTCTGTTGGTTAGCCATTTGTATGTAACGGCTATAATGAACAAAAAACCGCCACCAGCTAATATCCCTAAAATGGAGTCTGTCCAGGATACCGTTGGTATAAAAAATGAGGCGCCTATGCCTGCAATGATGCCGGGAATAGATAAAATATCAGGAATAATTTGAAAATCAAGGTCTATAAATGTTATGATTATTAAAGAAAAAACAAGCAGAAGCAACAGAAGGGAATGCAATGTAAGGCCATATTTTATAACAATGGCTATGGCTAATAAACCGGATATGGTTTCTATTATTGGATAACGCGCAGAGATAGTTCGCTTGCAATGTCTACATTTACCTCCAAGAATAACGTAGCTTAATAAAGGTATGTTATCATAAAATTTTATTGGCTTACCGCAATTAGGGCAATGAGAGGCCGGAAATAATATAGATTCGTGTCGTGGCAACCTATATATGCACACATTTAAAAAACTTCCTGCTATAACACCGATTAAAAATACAAATAGTAAAATCATTTTATTGACTTGGGAACCTAAATGTATTGAAATTATAATGGTTGCAAGACATCGACAATTTTTTTATATTGTTAAAATATTTTAAAATGGATACATGTGAATTAGATTTATAAAATTATCACTAGAATACATTTTCTGATATAAGTTTTCAAACGTGAAATTCATTTACTCAAATTTTGTCACATATTTTACAAAAGACCCTGATTGCTGATTTCGTTTTTTAAAAAATAGAGGGTAAAAATGCTCTTATCTATTAATCCGGATAATCCACAAAAAAGATTCATCGATAGGGTTGTCCAAAAACTGGAAGACGGCGGTGTGATAATATACCCGACGGATACATTTTATGGAATAGGCTGCGATCTCTTTAATAAAAAGGCTATACAGAAAATATATCAGATTAAAAGAAGGCCCTTGAAGAAACCGTTTTCATTTGTTTGCTCAGACCTAAAAAACATAAGCCTTTACGCGCAGGTTTCAAATTTTGCATATAGGATTATGAAAAGAGCGCTGCCCGGCCCATATACTTTTATACTGGAGGGAACAAAGTTGGTGCCAAAGCTTATGCTCACAAATAGACGGTCCGTTGGCATAAGGGTTCCTGAGAATAAAATTTGTCTTGACATAGTAAAAGGATTAGGACGCCCAATAGTCAGTACCAGTGTTCAGCTTGCTGAACCTTCTTTAATCCATGACACGTATTCCCCTTTGTTGGATCTGGTTATTGATGGGGGTGTTATTTCTTATGAGCCTTCTACCGTAGTATCATTGATAGATGATAATTTGGAGGTTATAAGAAAGGGGAAAGGTGACGTAAATTTTGTCTAGTGGTTCGATATACCAAGACTGCCATTCCACCTATACTCGATCGGTTCATAAATTTGATTTATTTTGTGGGTAAAAGAATCGAGGAGACCTTCAAAAAGGAGATCCCATATGAAAGATCTTCCTTTTTTTTCGGGGAAGATTAATTTTGCCTCTCCCTCAATATGAACCATCTCCTTTGCAAGATCAACAGCATCTCTAAAATTTCCTATAGAATCTATTAATCCTAAATCCTTTGCCTCTTTCCCAGAGAAGATTCTTCCATCGGCTATCGCGAGGATTTTTTCTCTTTCCATATTTCTACCCTCAGCTACTGCATCTACAAACTGTTGTTTTATGTCCTCTATGATATCTTGAAGTAGCTGCTTTTCCTTATCCGTCATTTCTCTAATTGGTGAGCCTATATCTTTAAATTCGCCACTTTTTATTACCCTAAGTTGAATGCCTATCTTACTAAGGAGTTCCTCAATTTTTACAAACTCCATAATTACCCCTATGCTTCCTGTAATCGTTCCAGGATTGGCAACAATCTTGTCTGCTGCTGATGCAATATAGTAACCACCAGATGCAGCAATTGAGCCAAGGGATGCGATAACCTTTTTTGTTTGCGCAGTTCGAATTGTCTCTTTATATATCTCCTGTGACGGACCAACGCCGCCCCCGGGGGAGTTTATCCTCAAGATTATAGCCCTAATTTTTTTATTTTTCCTAAAATCGGCTAATTGATCCAGGATTACATCTGAATCCTTTATGACACCATCAATTGGTATAACACCTATTTTATTTCCAGAGGATAGTAGGGATGTGTGACTGGAAAAATAGAGTACGATAGCTGATAAGGTACCAAAAAACAAAATGGCAGAGATTAGGATAACCAGGGCTAAGATTAGTGGCCTGTCCTTTTTAGATGGTGGTTTTTCGTAATTGTTCAAGGATTCCGTACTCATCGTTAAAGGCAAACTGCCTGTCTGTGAGCGCAATGTCCAGGCAGTAAAGCTCCTTTCTTTATGTTTTAAGCTTTCCTAACCTTGAAGCCACCATAGGGGTCTTATTACGTTAGAAAAATATCCTGTCCGTTTTAACTAAGTTTAGCTGCTTGGAGACTAAGAGGATATTAATACCAAAGATTTAAATAACGAGAGCTTTGCGTAACCATGGAAATTGAGAGGCTGGCTTTCCGGGCGCTGTTTTAAATGTTTTTTAGGCAACTTGTATATGAGTTGCAAAGTGACTGACTCTCTATCTCTGACATGAGTCCACGCGTAACTTTTTAGGTCTCATGGTTTTTTGGTACTATACCTGTTTTATATAAGGATCTTCTTTTTTTATTTCCATGGCACTTGAAAAGGTTTTTCAGGCTGTAAAAGGGTTTGTGTGTTCTTTACTCTGTTGTTGGATCCTTTTTTTCCGTATCATCTGACTCAGTTTCGCTTGGCTCTTCTTTTTTATCATCCTCATTTTCATTATTACTTAAATTCAAAGAAGCATTTTCCTCTAATTTTTCCTTAATGAGTCTTCCAAATTCAGAGGGGGCTTTTTCTTCTTTTTTCTCGTAGCTTTTATAAACATCCTCTAATTCTTTATCCTTGAGTCTTTTGATGGATAGGCCTATTTTTTTCTCTTCCTTTGAAACATTTACTACCAGGGCATGAATAACGTCATCAATCTGGTATTTTCCGAGAGGGGATTCAGATTTATCTTTGCCTATTTCGGATAAATGAACTAAACCCTCAATACCTTCATCTAACTCTACAAATAAGCCAAAGTCAGTTATATTGGTAACCTTTCCTGTAACCTTCGTGCCCGGCTTATATTTATAAGGTATTTCCTCCCAGGGATCCTTGGTTAGTTGTTTTATCCCCAAAGTAAAACGCCCATTTTCTTTATCTATTGACAAAACCTTGGCCTGAATTTCTTCACCTTTTTTGTACAGCTCTGATGGGTGTCTAATCTTTTTTGTCCAGGATATATCAGATATATGCACGAGTCCATCAATGTCTTCATCTATCCCAATGAACAGGCCAAAATCCGTGATATTTTTTATCCGACCTTCAATAATGGTGTTAACAGGATATTTTTCCCCGATTACATCCCAGGGATTCTGTTTTATCTGCTTCATGCCCAGCGAAACTCTTCGTGACTTTGTATCCAAATCTAATATTACAGCCTCAACTGTATCTCCAATGTTGGCAATGTGAGATGGATGTTTTATCTTTTTTGTCCAGGACATTTCTGAAATGTGAATTAGGCCCTCAACACCTTCTTCTATCTCTACAAATGCGCCATAGTCTGTCAGGTTGGCTACCTTTCCTGTAACTTTTGTACCTGCGGCAAACCGTTTTTCTGCATCCAGCCATGGATCAGGCTTAAGCTGTTTGATGCCTAAAGATACCCTTTCTTTCTCCCTGTCGAAGCTAATAACCTTAACCGTTATTTCATCGCCAATTTGATGCATTGAGGAAGGGTGTGAAATCCTGCCCCAAGACATATCCGTTATATGCAATAGCCCGTCTATACCACCAAGATCAACAAAGAGACCGTAGTCAGTGATATTTTTGACCGTCCCTTTTAATACGGCTCCTTCCTCAATAAGTGCTAATGTGTTTGCCTTTTGTTTTAATCTATCTTTTTCGAGGATTGCCCTTCGAGATACGATAATATTGTTACGCCTTTTGTTGTATTTCAGGATTTTAAGCTCTATTTCCTTGCCTACTAAGCTGTCAAGGTTTCTAATAGGGTGAAGATCTATATGAGATCCGGGCAGGAAGGCCGGCAAACCAATATCTACTGACAACCCACCTTTGACTTTGGAGGTAACTGTTCCCGGAATTGATCCATCATTATCGTATATCTCCTTAATTTTATCCCAGACCCGTATTTTTTTTGCCTTTTCTATGGAAAGGGTTACTGCCCCCTCATCGTCTTCCTTTTTTTCCAGGACAACATCGATCTTGTCGCCTTTCTTAGCTGTTACCTTTCCATCTGAATCTTTAAATTCCTTGATAGGTATTACACCTTCTGATTTATAACCGATATCTACTAGGACAAAGTCGTCTTCTATTTTTATAATTTCTCCCTCTACTAACTCGCCTTCCTGAATTTGCCTCATGCTCTGCTCATACATTTCCTCCATATCCATGTCTGAAGTATCTTCATCTTTTTTGCTCTCAAGAGATTCAGATTCTTTCTCATCAGGCTTGCTGACCTCTAATTCAGTTTGTTTATCAGTTACTTTGTTGGCTTCTTTGGTTTCGTCTGTTTGTTCACCCATTAACATTTATCCCCCTAAAAAATAGATTTGTTATAATTAATATAGTAGTATATATATAAAAATGCCTATTATAATTCAATCCTTATTTATTCTCAACATATTTTTCTAAGAATAAGCAGGCTGAAAATGCTATTTTTATCGCTCTGTATTAGCTCCTTTTATTTCTTTTATTATCATCTCAACAACCTGGTTGATATCTAATGGAGCAGTATCAATTATAGTTGCATCTTTAGCAGGTTTTAATGGGGATAGACGCCTGTTCATATCCTGATGGTCTCTCTTGATAAGGTCTTCTTTTACCTTTTTTCTTGAAACAGATTCCCCCCTTTTTTGTCTTTCAAGAAATCGCCTGGTTACCCTTAGCTCCATAGATGCATCAAGGTAGAATTTATGCTTGGCATCTGGAAAAACAACTGTACCCATATCCCTTCCTTCTGCTACCAGTCGGCCTTTAACGCCCTCTTTCCTTTGCAGCCTAACCATTGTCTGTCTTACAATATCAAGGCCAGAGACGTTAGATGCAAACAAATCTACAGAAGGGTGCCTTATTTTTTTCGTGACATCCTTATCATTTAACAAAACCTTAGTTAATTCACCCTCCCTAACAAATCTGATATCAATGGCATTGCATGTTTCTTCTATTTCATTGATATCGTGCAAGTTAACGTTTGCGTCTAAGACGGCAATCGCAAAGGCTCTATACATCGCGCCTGTATCAAGATATCTATAGTTTAATCTCTCTGCAAGCAAATGACTCACTGTGCTTTTCCCTGACCCTGTTGGCCCATCAATGGTTATAATGCTATCCAATTTATTAAAGAATCTTTTTTAAGGTTCTTATGAATCTTTCATTTTCTTCAGGCAAGCCAATATTAATCCTTATAAAATCCTTTATTCCAAAATCCTCCATGGATCGTATTATTACCCCCTCCTTAAGCATACGTTCATGGGTCTCCTTTGAGCTAATAGGCGTTTTTATCATTAGGAAATTTGTCTGGGTATTGATATATTGGAGGCCCATTGTATTTAGTTGTGAATATATGAACTTAAGGCCTTCTGTTATTAATGCAAGAGTTTTTTTGACAAATTTGTTATCATTAAGCGCTGCTATGGCTCCGACCTGTGCTATGTAATTAGTGCTGAAAGGCTGCTGAAGAAGGGTCAATACATTTATTATGTCTTTGGAGGCAAATCCGTAGCCAATTCTTAACCCCGCTAAACCATAAAGCTTCGAGAAGGTTCTGAGAATAATTAGGTTCGGGCAGGATTCTAAAAGGTGAATTGTGCTTTCAATATTTTTTTCTGTGGCAAATTCTATGTAGGCTTCATCCAAAACTATTATAACCTCTTTGGGTATTGATTGCAAAAAATAAGAGATTTCATTAATGCCAAGGGCAGTACCTGTAGGATTGTTCGGGTTGTTTAGAAAAACTATTTTTGTCTTTTCAGATATAGCATTTAGAATAGAGCTCAAATCAATATAGAAATCTTTTAAGGGTATTTTGATTATCTTTCCCTGAAAGCTCTGGGCATTCTTTTCGTACATCAGAAAGGTAGGAAAAGGAATGATAACCTCGTCGCCAGGAGAGACAAAGGCATGCGTGGCTAATTTTATTATCTCGTCGGAGCCATTTCCTAAAATGATATCGGCCATTGGCAATCCAAATTTTTCTGCCAGCCTATTTTTCAGATAATAACCCTTGCTGTCAGGATATCTATTGATTTTATTCAATGATTCTTTGATAGCCTTTATGGCCTTTGGAGAAGGCCCTAAGGGGTTTTCATTTGAGGCCAATTTAATAGAGTTTTTTACCCCGTATTCCCTTTCTAATTCCTCTATTGGTTTACCTGGCGGATAGGGTGTTAATTCTTTAAGAAATTTTTTTACTGGCTCATCCATATAAACACATTAATTATAGTCTTTAGATCGCGTTATATATGCCCGAATATAGTTTTAGTTGATATATCCCACTTCTAACCCTGAGATGTAGTATTTGTATGGCAATAAGCAGGGAAAATGAATGATTATTAAAGACATACTGGAGATGAAATAAAATTTGATACAAATAAGGGGGTGTTATTGTAGGATTTTCAGGATTTTTCTAAGTTCATCTCTAATTTCATTTAAAAAATTATCGTTCCCCACAGAACTAAGCTTGTCTTTCGATTTAAGTCTCTTTTTTGTGCCGTTTATTGTTAATTTTTCTTCATATAATAGCTTTTTTATTTTTTCGATAGTCTTGATGTCTTCGCGTCTGTATGCTCTTTGATGGGCCTCTGTTCTTTTAGGCTTAATCTCTGGAAACTCTTTTTCCCAAAATCGCAGGACATGGGTTTTTACACCAATTATCCGGCTTACCTCGCCTATTCGAAAGAACCGTTTGTTGTCAGGAATGTCCATATTTATGCTTTTTATGCTGATTTAAAAATATAAAAAAGCCTTTATGCCACATTACTACTTAAACCCTGAAGGTATTTTGTTAAATTTCAGAAGGGATTTATGCAACCATAGAAATAGGAAATAGTTAAAGGTCTGCTTCAACGGATGCTTATCCTTCCCTTAGCCTTCCTCCTGTCTTACGGCGTATCTCTTTTATAATTTCATCATGAACTCGATTTACCTCCTTGTCCGTCAATGTCCTTTTGTCCGATCTATAGCTAATCCTTATGGCTAGCGCCTTTTCCCTTGAATCTATTCCCTTTCCTTGATAAACATCGAATATGTCAACAGATTCTACCAGATTTCTGCCTTTTTGTTTAGCTAAATTTACTATATAGGCGCTTTCAACGGATTGATCGATTATAATTGATATATCCCTTTTAACCGCAGGGAATTTGTTTAAGGGCTTAAAGGTCTTTTCCCATTTTGAAAGTGGTGAGAGGGCATCGATATCCAATTCAAGAACATAGGCATTTTGATTAATTTCGTACCCTTCCAAAACCTTTTTTGAGGCCTTTCCGATTATACCTGTTACAGTTCCTGATGAAGAAATCCTTGCATATTCATTGTTATCATATGCGGGTTTAAGATCTGTTTTCTGGAATTCACTATTGTGAATGCCTATAGCTTCCAGTATATTTTCTGCCACACCCTTGATATCAAAAAAATCCATTTCCCTGGCTGCCTGGCACCAGTTTTTAGGATTTTCCATGCCCGTTATTAAGGCAGCGAGAACCAGTTTTTCGTCGGGTAATTCATCCTCCCCCTTTATATACACCTTTCCCCATTCAAAGATGCGCAGGTCATTGTGCCCCCTTATCGAGTTCAATCTGGCTGTTGAAAATAGACCTGGCAATAAGGAGGTCCTCATTACCGATTGATCCTGGGATAGAGGATTTAGCAGTTTTACAAAAGACCGCAGGTCGCTGTTTTCCTCCGCGCCTAAAATGTCAGCAGATTTTGGGGATATAAAGCTATAGGTGATTATCTCGTTAAATCCCATAGACACAAGGCAGTCCTTTATTCGATTTTTTAGGGCAGATCCTGAGATAATATCTGCTCGCGAACTTATGTGAGGTACTGTGGCCGGTATTTTGTCATATCCAATTGATCGGGCGATTTCCTCGATAATATCAGCATCCCTGGCTATGTCAACCCTATATGATGGAGGTATGATCTCCAATTTTTCTTTTTCTGTAATCTTCACGTCCATATCAAGATAGGAAAGATGATCTGATACCTCTTTAGGCCTTGTGTAAATTCCTAAGATTGTATTCGCTTTATTAACATCAAGTAAGATTTTTGGAGGCTTCCAGGGTTCAGGGTATAGGTCTATAATTCCATTTGCGATTTCTCCGCCGGCAATTTGGGAGATTAGCATTAGTGACCTCTTTAAGGCTGTGTCCACACCTTCTATATCAATACCTCTTTCAAAGCGATAGGATGCCTCTGTTGACAGGGAAATCTTTTTTGAAGAGCGACGGATCATAGTAGGATTAAAATAGGCGCTTTCTATAAGTACTGACCTCGTTTTTTCCGTTATCTCGGAATTAAGGCCACCCATTATTCCAGCAATTGCAACTGCTTGTTCTCCATCGCATATCATTAGGGTGCTGTCATCAAGCTCTCTGATCTGGTTATCTAATGTGGTAAACGATTGGCCCTTTTCTGCCCTTTTTACCACTATTTTTTTGCCTGAGAGAATATGATAATCGAAGGCATGCAATGGTTGGCCTAACTCTAAAAGAATATAGTTGGTTATATCAACGACATTACTGATAGGTCTAATTCCACATGAATGGAGTCTGTATCTCATCCAGAAGGGGGATTGGGCAATGTTTACATTCTCCACCAGGCCGGCGGAGTATCTAGGGCAGCCAGTGCTATCGAGGACTGTTATAGAGGCTAAATCATTAATTGGTCTATCACCCCACGTAATATTTATCTCAGGCATCCTAATCTTTTTCTTTGTTAAGGCACCTATCTCTCGGGCAACGCCCACAATAGATGAACAGTCAACTCGGTTGGGTGTTAGGTTTATATCGAAAATCCAGTCTTCAAGGTCCATAACATCAGAAAAAGGTCTCCCGGGTCTTAAATCGTTTTTAAGTATCATTATGCCTGTATGATCATTTGTAAGGCCCATTTCGTCCTCTGCCAAGAGAACTCCCTGGGATGCTACCCCCCTAATCCTGCTTTCTCTTATTTTAGTTCCATCGGCAAGTTTTGTACCCGGAAGGGCTAATGGGGAGAAGTCACCTATCTTCATGTTATTGGCACCGCAAACAACAGATAGTGTTTTTGCGCCTGCATCCACCTCGCATACAGACAATCTATCGGAGTTAGAATGGGGTTTAATGTCCAGAATTTTACCAACTACAAATTCGTTGAGTTTTTGACCCTTTCTCTCAATATCTTCCACCTCGAGGCCCGCCATTGTAAGGGCATCCCCTAACTTATCCGGTGGCATATCAATGTCTACAAATTCTTTTAGCCAGTTAAGGCTTACTTTCATGTTTTCCTCTATTCTTTGCCTAAAACTGTTGTAAAAACCTTATATCATTTTCAAAAAGCAGCCTTATATCATCCAGGCCTGTCTTAAGCATGGCTATCCTTTCGATGCCCATGCCAAAAGCAAAGCCGGAAATAGTGTCTATGTCGTAATTTACAATCTTGAATACCTCGGGGTCGACCATGCCGGCGCCTAATATTTCAAGCCAGCCGGTATAAGAACATACCCTGCAGCCCTTGCCATGGCAAACGACGCACCTGATATCAACTTCCGCACTTGGTTCTGTAAAGGGAAAGAAGCTGGGTCTGAACCTCAAGTCCATATCTGCTCCAAATATCTGGTGGACGAAAGTAGTCAGCACTCCCTTTAAATCTCCGAAGGTGATGCCTTTGTCCACTAATAGGCCTTCTACCTGGTGAAACATGGGGGTATGGCTTATATCTGAATCAGGGCGATAGACTTTTCCAGGCGCTATTATACTCACCGGTGGCGATGTGCTTTCCATTGTCCTGATTTGCATTGGAGAGGTGTGAGTTCTTAAGACCACATTATCAGATATATAAAAGGTGTCTTGCATATCCCTGGCTGGATGGTCTTTGGGTATATTTAAGGCCTCAAAATTGTAATAATCAAGCTCAACCTCAGGGCCTTCCACAATGCTGAACCCTAATTTTATAAAAATATCACAAATTTCTTCTGTTGTTTGAGTTATAGGATGTAGATGCCCCAAAGGGATGCGTCTCCCGGGGAGGGTGACATCAAAGTATGATTTTTTTTCAGCATCTTCAATTTTGAAGGATTCCAGCGCGGGTTGAAGTTTTTCAGAGATCTCAGCTTTTATTTGATTGGCGATTTTACCTATAACTGGTCTTTCTTCCTCGGATAACTGCGCCAATCCCTTTAAAAGGCTTGTTAGAGCGCCTTTACGACCAAGATAATATTGTCTTAGCCTATCCATTTCTTCTTTATTAGTGATGCTTTCTATGTCTTTTAGGGCTCTAACCTTTAATTCAAGAAGCTTTTCCTTCAACTTAGAATCCTCTTTTTTTATCCATCCAGCTAACTAAATAGCCCACGTACCATTATGAGCCTATTGCCCTTACAACCTCTGAAAATCCCT
>JAGYMO010000068.1 GCA_018400255.1 Deltaproteobacteria bacterium | reverse complement strand
TATCATATGCTGCAAAGTCGTATATCCATGGGTTAATGAGGATTATGGATGATTTCATAATTGAATTGCTATCTGTTAAATTTTGGGTGTTTATAGGCTTGTAAGCGTTCACAGAACGCTGAACCCGTGAACGGTTACGAAAAAACCTTATGCTTCACCGCAGAGTTCGCAGAGTTCGCAGAGAATATATATTATTTTTTGCCGCAGATATATGCTTATTAACGCCGATACAGATATTATTTTACCGCAGAGATCGCAGAGGACGCTGAAAAAACATAAAAAACGGTTAGATTTTATGATAAATGAAGTGTTAAGTAATCAATTTGAAACGCGACAACATTTGCTGTATAATAATTTAAGTTAAAGGTGGTTAGGCTGAAGGCTGAAGTCCCGCCATAGGCGGGATTAGGGGAAACGGGAATATGGTTCGTTTTGTCGAAGATCCCGTTTACGAGAAAGACATGTTTAGCGTCAAAATCTGCTTTTTTAGACCGAGTTGCGTCAATAGTTCCTTTTGCACCCCTTCAGTCTTCAGTCTAAACAGCTTCATCCTGACTGCGTTAATAGAGTTACAAATACACTATTATTAATTGTTTAGCATTAAGCAGAATCCAGTAGATTCAATAAGCTTTGGATGCCCCGTATAAAGTACGGAGCAGGCTTATCAAGTGCGGCATAACGATTAGGAGGACTTTTTACCAGACTATCAATTTTTATTGAGGCATGTTTATGAGGGCGGTGGTTCAGAGAGTGAAGACGGCACGGGTTGAAATTGGAGGGGAGGTGGTAGGTACAATCAACAGTGGCCTTTTGGTATTTTTAGGTGTAGGCGTGGAAGACGATATCGAGGATGCGGATTATCTAGCCTCCAAGATTGTTCACCTGCGGATTTTCAGTGATGAGGATGACAAAATGAACCAATCAGTGCTGGAAAAGGGCGGGCAAATACTCGTTGTTTCACAGTTTACACTCTGGGGGGACTGCAGAAAGGGCAGAAGGCCTTCTTTTGTAAAGGCCGCTGAACCGACTGTGGCCAATGAACTTTACATGACGTTTATTTCCATTTTGCAGGAAAAGGGGGTACAAGTAGCCCAGGGCAGATTTCAGGAGATGATGGACGTTCACCTTATAAACGATGGCCCTGTTACAATCTTGCTTGACAGTAAAAAAAATTTTTAGCTGCGAAGGGGTTTAGATTATGGATTACCAAAATGAAAAACTTCAGGAAAAAGAAAAACAGTTTGAGATTCCTGGCATGGAGGAAAAAAAGAAAAAATCAAGATTTCCAATGTTGAAAGTGATTCTATTTGTAATCATTATCATTTATTTTATCTTCACCCTCTACCGTGTGCCTCTTTTAATCAAACTCGGCGATTACCTGGTTGTGGAGCACGAGGCACAAAAGGCGGATTTGATAGTATGTGTTGCAGGCAGCGACTTAGAGAGGGCCCCTGCGGTGATTGATTTATTTAAGAAAGACCTTGCGCCATATATATTTAGGGCAAAGAAAGTTGAGCCTTATGGTTTTGATTACATCAAGGGCAGGATAAAAGACTACCCTGATAGCTATGATACATTTAAAAAGATTTTAGAGGGATTTGAGATCCCGGACAAGGCGGTCCTATCAACTGAAAAAAGGGTTGACAACATTACAGAAGAGGCTATGGAGGTACGTTCCATAGTGCTTGACAAGGGATTTAAATCAATAATAATAGTGCCCTCACGAATAGATTCCCGCAGAACGTGGATGACCTTTAATAAGGTATTCAAGGACGATAAAGTTATGATAATCTCGCGACCATCTCATTACCAATCTTTTGATCCGAAGGGCTGGTGGAAAGATCCCAGGTGGGTGAGAGAGCTGGTCTTTGAGTACCAAAGGCTGATCTTCTAAATCATGGAATCCTTGGCAATAAGGGGTGTTGCGGTATGATATCGGTATCCTAAGCTATTGATAACCTAAAAGATAAAATTAGATAACTATTACGTTGCCAGGAAATATAAGTAATCATGTGTAGCCACCAATCGACCGTCCTCATAAAATGTTCGGCCACAAAAATTCATTGACATGACATATTTTAAGTAGTATGTTAGTGGTATGAAAATCAAGACATCAATCACACTTTCGGAGGAGATACTTAAGGCTATCGATCTGTACATTGGGGAGTACCGAAGTCGATCGGAATTCCTGGAGGTGGCGGTACGCCAATTTATTGGCCAATTGGCACGAGAAAAAGTTGAGCGAAGAGACCTTGAGGTGATCAATCATCATGCGGATTTACTCAACGCTGAGGCAGAAGATGTACTCACGTATCAGGCCCCGTTATAATGAGACGCGGCGAGTTTTATAGGGTTGGGCGACCCTCTGCGCGTGATCCTAAGAAATTCCGGGTGTTTGTCGTG
>JAGYMO010000067.1 GCA_018400255.1 Deltaproteobacteria bacterium | reverse complement strand
GGGGGTCTTAAATAATACAAAAGCAGGTATGGCCCACAATGAAAAATCAGGCATTTTATAGAACTATTTCCTGTTGTTGATTAATAAAAATGAGGTCTTAAAACTCAAAATATTTATTTGCAATAGGGTACCTTCGTCCGTAACCAAAGGCCTTCGCAGTAACCTTTAGCCCTGGAGGTGCCTGTTGCCTTTTATATTCATTTCTTTTAATGCGACTTATGATATCTTTTACAACCGAAGGGTTAAAACCCATTTCTATGATTTCTTCAACCGCCCTGTTCTCTTCTATATAAGCCTTTAATATGCTATCAAGTACCTCGTAAGGTGGCAGGTCATCTTGGTCCAATTGATTGGGCCTAAGTTCAGCAGTTGGAGGTTTATGAATGATCCTCGAGGGAATTACCTCTGTTTTTTTATTTATAAGCCTGGAGAGACGATATACCATGGTTTTCGGTACATCTGATAGAACCGCCAAGCCTCCACTCATATCGCCATACAAGGTACAATAACCTACTGCCATCTCGGATTTGTTTCCCGTTGAAAGAAGTAGGCAGCCCAATTTATTGCTTATTGCCATAAGGAATACCCCCCGGATTCTTGCCTGTATATTCTGACCCGTAACCTCTGTAGCCACATTAGTAAAAAGCGGGGAAAGGCCTTGAAGAAATTTTTTGTACAAATCCTTTATTGGTATCGTAATAAGCCGTATACCCAGAGTATCAGAAAGCTGTTTTGAATCCTCAAAATTATCATGCGAGGTATATTCAGAAGGGAGAAATACCGCCATAACATTTTTCCTTCCCAGGGCCTTGACAGCTATATACAGTGTGAGCGCGGAGTCAATACCCCCGCTCAATCCTATCAAGGCCCTTGAAAACCCACATTTTTGCATATAATCCCTTGTTCCCATTATAAGGGCATTTAGAATAGAATCTGTGTCCGTTTCAGAAACAGCGTGCATCTCGCCCTTAGAATAGTCAGTATCAAAAATAACCATGTCTTCTTCAAAGTCTTTTGCCCTTGTAACTATTTTCCCTTCAGTGTCAAAAGCAAGACTTATACCATCAAAAAGCACACTGTCATTCCCACCTACTTGATTTACATTAATAACAGGGGCCCTATACTTTTTTGCCATAGCACTAAACATATCCCATTTGAACTCTCGTTTAGCCATATGGTATGGAGAGGCCGAGATGTTTATTAGCATGTTCGCACCATTTTTTACTAATTCCTCTACTGGATCTACAAGGTAATGCTGCTCGACAAAAAAACCTCTGTCATTCCACATATCCTCACAGATAGTGAGCCCAAGCCTGTATCCTTTATAAGAAAAACTTATACATTCCTTGCCAGGATCGAAATACCTACTCTCGTCAAACACGTCATAAACAGGCAAAAGCCTTTTATGGACCTTATGAATAATTGTGCCATCCTCAAAAAGTACGGCAGAGTTAAAAAGCGGCTTGCCTTTTTTGTCAGGGTTTTTATCTACGAAGCCGCATATGACGCCAATCTTATTGATAGAGTTAACAAGCCTTTGAAGGTATACAAGGTTGGATTCAACGAACTCCTTTTTTTCTAAAAGATCAAGAGGTGGGTAACCTGACACTGAAAGCTCGGAAAATATAATGAGGTCAGAAGAAATACTTCGTGCTTTTCTTGCCAATGCTATCATCTTATCTGTATTGCCCTTAAAGTCTCCGATAGTCGGATTAATCTGTGCTAATGCGATTTTCATTGCCATCCTTTCTTAATTTACCAGTTATTCAATGGATTTTTATATGATAGCCGCAGCTTTTTAACATTTTCTGGCCATATAATTTACATCTCATCAGAGATAAAGTCTAATAAAATGGTGAAAAGGATTATTATTAAAAAAATTTTTTACATTACATAACACATAATTATTCTATCAAAGGTTTATCATACATAGTTTATTTTTGATTCCATATTAACTTTTGACTTGATTATAGCCTCTTATACTATTAACCTAAATACGAAAAGGAAATATCAACCCTAGAAAATGGTGGCTATGATGAGCAATGAAAGATACGATAAGGCAAAAAAACGGGTCGAAGAGTTAAAAAAGTTTTACAGCAATTTAGTTACCTTTGTAGTTGTAAATCTTATGCTTATAATTATAAACCTTGTAACTAGTCCGGGCTCATTGTGGTTTTATTGGGTAACAATCTTTTGGGGAATTGCAATTTTACTTCATGCCTCCAGGGTCTTTATCTTCAAAGGCAAATTTCTTGGAGAAGAATGGGAGCAAAAAAAGATTAAGGAGATTATGGAAAAAGAAGAGAGGCTTAAGTGACAAAGAGGGGAATCGAATGCACCGTTAATGGGTGCCCTATCCGCCCAGATTTTTTTAGCAATTCTGTAAATATGGGCACTGAGTCTATCTCTAACGTAACTTTTTCAAGAAAATAATATATTGGAATTTTTAGCCTAAATACTTTATATTTACTAAATGAACAATTCAAAGAGGTAAAGCATGTACAAAGATAACCCTTTGCTAAAAATTTCCTGGCACGATTTCAAACAATTAGAATTATGGGAGAAGGGGCCTTATTTCCAAAATCAGGGCAGGCCCTATCATGTTCTAACTGCACAGCAATTTGACCGCCCTATGCTTGAACGAATTTGCAACCTCACAACCGAAATCCGCACAATAGGAAAAACAAAGGGCGGCATCAATTTTCTTCAAGGTCTCCTTTCAGAAAAACGGGCCATGCTTTACTTTGTTCAGCCTTCAACACGTACATTTCTCTCCTTTTTTGCAGCCTGTCAAATTGTGGGCATTAATGCAGCCGAGGTCAGGGATACCAATACATCAAGTGAGGTCAAAGGGGAATCCCCCGAGGATACTGTAAGGACATTTAGCTCATACTTTGACCTTATTATTATGCGACACCCTATAGGAGGCTTTGCGGAAAGAATAGCATGGCTGCTATCTAACTCAAACAGGCCGGTTCCGGTATTAAATGCAGGCTCCGGAAAGGATCAACATCCAACCCAAGCGCTGTTGGATATATACACCTTAAAGAGAAGCTTTGAGAATAGAGGAGGTATAGAAGAAAAAAAGATAGCCTTTGTAGGAGATTTGGCAAGAGGGAGAACTGTTCGATCTCTGGCTACACTTCTTGTTCTTTATCCCGGGGTGAAACTGTATTTTGTTGCGCCTGAGGCATTGCAAATTGAAAAAGATATTATAAATATGCTCGAAAAAGATGGAACTCAATTTGAGATATCTGACGATTTTGAAAAAATAATTCCAGAAATGGATGCCATATACATGACACGCATTCAGGATGAGTGGGATAAGGCAAATGAAAGCAGCCTCATTGATACCAGCAAATTCCACTTTACTGAAAGACACCTTAAAATACTTAAGCCTGATGCTGTATTGCTTCACCCCCTTCCGCGCCGTAAGGAAATTGCCATTGAGGTTGACTCTGACCCGAGGGCTATTTATTGGAGACAGGTTAGAAACGGCATGTGGGTCCGTGCCGCCCTCCTGCTTACAATATTTGATAGGGATGGGGAAATAGACAGATACTATGAAGATCTGGTAGGGGAATAGGCTATATAAAGATATGAAGCATTTAATTACCTTAAAAGATTGGTCTGAAGAAGATATCCTCGGTGTTTTAGATCTTGCCGATATAATAAAAAAGTCGCCTGAACAATTTTATGACACCATGAACCAAAGGGTTTTGGTCATGATCTTCGAGAAGCCCAGCCTGCGTACCCGCATTTCCTTTGAAACAGGAATGTACCAGATGGGAGGGCATGCAATTTATTATGATATGGCAAGTTCACCTTTGGGAACAGGCAAAGAAACGATACACGATACGGTTAAAACCCTTAGTCGATATTCAGACCTTATTATGGCAAGGCTCTTTGCACATACAAATATTGAAGAAATGGCACAATATTCCGATATTCCAGTTATTAACGGCCTGACAGATTTCAATCATCCATGTCAGATATTATCCGATCTAATGACCATCCGGGAGAGAAAGGGAGAACTTAAAGGGCTTACACTTGCCTATTTAGGTGACGCAAAAAATAATGTAACCCATTCTCTGTTATATGGATGTTCAAAGATGGGCATCAATATTAATGTGGGTTGCCCAAAGGGAGATAATTTTAGTCCGCTGAGGGTAGTGATGGATGATTGCCGCGAGATATGTGATAAATCGGGGGCGGTTGTAAAATTGGCTAATGACCCCTTTGAGGCGGTTAGAGGTGCGGATATTATTTATACAGATTCATGGATGAGCTATCATATTAATTCAAAAGAGCTTGAGGATAGGGTTCAAGCCCTGAAGCCGTATCAAGTTGATACAGAGAAAGTCCAATTAGGCGCTCCTGATCTTATATTTATGAACTGCCTGCCTGCCATGAGAGGGTATGAACAGACTGCCGATGTAATAGATGGCCCCCATTCTGTTGTCTTTCAACAGGCGGAAAACAGGCTTCATTGCCAAAAGGCAATAATAGTCAAATTACTAAAGGAGTTCATGGAAGATTAATAGCAAAGATTATATAAGTCTGCCGTGCTTTGGAAATATGTGCGTTCACCCCTTTTACCCCTGCATGCAATATTTTTCTCATGTAAGCCATTAAAGTGTAAAATATTTTCTTGCCCTTAACCCCTCTGCTTTCTCCGTTTAGCCAAAACATTTCAGGCAGGCAGGCCTTTAATCATATTCAAATGATATAGCAGCAATGTCCGGGGTCAAAAAAAAGTTTACCCACTGTCGACATAACAGTAAAAGAATATAAAAAAGATAGCATGGATACATTTAGTTGCGTTTATAACTGTAAATAAATTAGTACAAATTTGCTGCGTAATCATAGACGCTAAGCAATAGAGCATTATTATGCCAAAGGGCATGTTTTGACAAAAAAGCTCAATAATCATGTAACTACCATCAAGGAATTCGCAAGATAAAAGATATTGCAGTGATTCAAGTAAAATGAACGAACAAATATTATTAAAAAGGCCGTTAGAAAATATTACGGGGGTAATATTGGCAGGTGGCTTAAGCAGTCGTTATGGGAAGGACAAGGCATTTTTAATGATTAATGGCACCCCTCTTATAGAACGTACTGCAGAAAAGATGAAAAAGATTTTTCAAGAGGTAATAATTATCTCAAACGAAAAAAAGCGGCTTTCCTATCTGGGACTACCTGTTTTCGAAGATATAAAAAAGGGATTAGGGCCCTTAGGTGGCATATACACAGGTCTTTTATCTATGTCAAATGAGATGGGCTTTTTTGTCGCATGTGATATGCCCTTTATTAATGAGGCACTTATCCGCTATATGGCTTCTAAAAAAGATAACTGTGCCGCTTTAGTTCCCTCTGTAGGCAATGAAATAGAGCCTCTTCATGCCATTTATTCAAAATCATGTTTAAGCGCTATCGAGAACCTCATTAAAGCAAATACTTATCAGGTTAGGCTCTTTTATGGCCATATCAATATTAAATATGTAAAGGAAGATGAGATAAAAAAATTCACCTCTCCAGGGCAGGTATTTTTAAATATTAATACGCCTGATCAATATTCACGGATAGATCGCCTTATAAAGAAACAAAACGTGCGGGGATAATATGATAGTAAGTACTTACCAACCGCTATTTGCCCCATTTTTGGGCTTTTTTCTTAAGGCCCAGCTTTCCGATAGTATGATTATTCTTGACGCCGTTCAATTCCCTCAAAAAACAAGCTGGCTAACTCGAAACCGCTTCAAAAATGAGCAGGGAGTTCTCTGGATTTTTATACCTGTGTGGAGAAAGGGATTAGGTCTGCAAACAATAAATAAGGTAAGGATATACAAAGATGGCAGGTGGATGGACAAACATCTAACGAGTCTTAAATATTCTTATGCGAACAGCCCGTATTTTAATGAACATCTGGGTTTTCTCGAAGAAATTTTTTCAGGGAGATTTGAAAACCTCATAGATTTGAACATGGCTATAATAGGGTATCTTAAAAAACAACTAAAGATTAAAACACGGATAATCTTGCAATCAGCTTTAGGGGTAAAAGGCAAGGGCAGCGAACTTCTCGTTAATATCTGCAATGCCTTGGAATCATCTGATTTCTTGGCGCAGGACAGCGCAAAAAAACACCTCGAGCAAGAATTATTCTCTTCATCAGGGATAAACCTACATTTCTTTTCAAGGCCTTCTCCAATATATCCCCAGCTATGGGGTGAGTTTATCCATAATTTATCTGCATTTGATCTTATCTTCAACTGTGGGGATAAAAGTCATGACATATTGTTTTCGACTTAGCCACAAAGCGGGCCTAAATATAAGCATCTCACGATAACAAATGCCTTTTACCGAAATAAAACCATCACCCTTAACAACCACTGTTACTTCAATATCTATGGCTACTTTCCATATCAACCCTATTACAATCAATTGACATGTTGATTGCAACGCCGGCTTGAATAACTACATTAACTACAAGCTACTGAAACAATAGCATAGGAATGTTTTTCTTTCTAAATGGCAAGTTTTTTATACGCAGGTGCCTCGGGATCTATCTCCTTTTCAAGCTGGATAATGATAATACTGCCAATCACCAATAATCCACCAAAAACCTGCCAAAGCGTCAATGCCTCACCTAAAAAAATGAATGAAAAAATACCCGCAGAAATTGGTTCAAATGAGGCGACAACAGAGGCCCTGGTGCTTCTCAAATACTCTATTCCCATAAAAAATAGGCCGAAAGGTATGGCGGTTCCAATAACAACAACATATATAACGGTTATTACCCATAAGGGCTTCATGTCAGAAAGAAACAGATTTGCTGGATTTAGCAAAATGCTAAAATATATACCGGAGAAGGCAAATGCATAAAAAAGTACGGTCCATGGACTGTAATGACGCATAAATCTTTCACCCATTATTGTATAAAAGCTAAAAAATAGCGCTGATAATAGACCCGCGGTAATACCATGCCAGTTTAATGCAAGGATGGCCACATTGTAAGCCTCTACCGCAAAAAAGCAGCCAGTAAAGGCCATAATAATAGAGAATACCTTCCATCTGTTAATTATCTCTTTAAAGAAGAGGAAGCTATAAATAGCGATAAAAAATGGTGCCATGTATTGCATCAAGATAGCAATGGCAACATTTATTTTTGAGATGGCAAAAAGATATGTAAACTGCACTCCCCCCATGCCCGCCCCTAATATGGCGAAATGCCATAAATGTTGAGGTCTGATTTTAAGCAGATGTGGTTTTAATAAGAGCAGATAGGCCCCTAAGATTATGGCTGAAAAGCTTACCCTGTATTGGACCAAGGCATAGGGATCCATTCCGGAATTAAAAAGATATTTAGAGGCTGTACCCGAAGAGGCCCATAAAACAGCGGCGCATATGATTAATAAATAATATTTTATATGGTTTTGAGGATTTTTTTCCATCATATTTCATTGTATTTGGTTAAAGAATTACAGCAAAAGCACAAAACCTTAACAATTGCAATAAAGGCCTTTTCATGTGTATTGTCAAGAAGGTTCTATTATATTAATCTGAGTAAAAACAATACATAATACCTTATCGATAAGAATATTCCAAATTCAGTTAAAGATGGCCTGAAGTAAAATTTTTCTTGACACCCCTCTACCGCGCTTATAGCGTTATAAAAGAGATTGGTGATCTATTCAAACTCGGTATTCTAATGTTATAATATATTCTCTGCAGTTTTTTTATCTTGATAATTTCTTTGTTCTTATAACTGTAATACTGAAGGCAAAAGCGGAAAAATTAACTTTTACAAGAAAGGACGGCAATCAGTGAAAACCCAAAAATTTCTCTATCTATCAAAAAGCGATGTTGAAAAGGTAGATTTACCCATGGCGGAAATTATTGACACACTGGACCAAGCATTTATACAAAAAGGTCATGGTGAAATAGAGATGCCACCTAAGCCGGGCATCCATACAGCCCCTGATGCCTTTATCCACGCAATGCCTGCCTATATTCCATCGCTTGGCGCTGCGGGCATTAAATGGGTTAGCGGATATCCGGAAAACTATAAAAAGAGTTTACCTTACATAAATGGTTTGCTGATTCTAAATGACCCTGCAACAGGCATGGTTCTCTCCGTAATGGATTGTGTTTGGATAACAGCAATGAGGACAGGCGCGGCTACAGCTGTAGCAGCAAAGTATCTTGCAAATTTAGATTCTAAAACCATTGGCATTCTTGGATGTGGCGTCCAGGGGAGGACAAATCTGAAGGCGCTTAAAATAATCATACCGGGGCTTAACAATTGTATTATATATGATATATACGAGAAGGCAGCTATAAAATACAGTGAAGATATGCAAGAAGAAACAGGACTACAAATAAAAATAGCCAAAAGCCCAAAGGAGGTTGTTGAAAATTCCGAAGTTATTGTCACAGCCGGTCCTATACTAAAAGAACCTAATCCTGTAATAGAAGGCAATTGGCTAAAACCAGGCGTTTTTGCCTCTCCAGTAGATTTTGATTCCTACTTTAAAAAATCCTCCTTTTTGAACTGCGATAAATTTGTGACGGATGACACAAGCCAGTGTCTCTATTATAAATCACTCGGGTATTTTAAACATATACCAGAGATTTATGCAGACCTTGGCGAGATTGCCGCTGGCATTAAACCTGGCAGGAAAAGCCGAGATGAAAAGATTATGTGTGCAAACCTTGGCCTTGCAATGGATGATGTAGCAGTGGCTATTAAAATATATAAAAGGGCCAAGGCCGGCAACATTGGAAAGTGGCTTGAATTATAATGTACATGCCTATATCTTTATTCAGTGTTTATTTCATGAATGGATTCCCATCTATATACAATGGTGTTTGATTAATGGCTCATAAAGTACGCGGAGATTCCATTTCTTTGCACCCTTATCGTATCTTTAACAAAAAATTACATAAAATATCTTGACATAGTATAAAATACTTTTATAATGGTTTAACCATTATAAAAATCATATTATGTTTAAAGAGGCAAAGCAAAATCGAATTTTCCAGGACGTAGTCGAACAGATTCAAGACGCAATCCTTAAGGGAAAACTGAAGCCCGGGGAAAAACTACCCTCTGAAAGGGAAATGAGGGAAGTGTTTAGGTCATCAAGGGGTACGATCAGGGAGGCACTTCGTATACTTGAGCAAAAGGGGTTAATCAATATTAAAACAGGTGTTTCAGGTGGTGCGGTAGTTAATGCTCTCAATACAAACCAGATTAGTGAGAGCTTGGATCTGCTTATTCGCTACCAAAGGGTGTCACTCAGAGATCTTGCGGAATTCAGAGAGGGCGTTGAAGGCCTTGTTGCGGGCCTTGCTGCGGAGAGGGCCACTAACAAAGATATAGATCGCTTAGAGCAGCTCTTGATAGAGGCCAAAAGCCATCTTGAGCATGGCATATCACACTGGGATGAATTCATCAAGGCAGACAACAACCTGCATCTGGCCTTAGCCCAAATAGCTGGGAATCCAATCTACGAATCAGTTCTTAAAACAGTATATGAAAATATTAGACTTTATTTTAGCCGATTTTTACCCAAAAAGGATGAGCTGCTCAAGGAAAATTACAAAGATATACGGGAAATTGTAGGTGCTGTAAAAAACCGGGAGGCAGCAAAGGCGAACCTTCTGGCCCAGAACCATGTATACCGCTTCAACCGTTTAATGGAGGAAAAAGCAAGGCAATCTGAAGCCTGAAAATTGATAGCGTTTGGTCAGGCACTGTCTAAAAACACGATTTGCTATAAGCTTACTCATTTTTTTATTTAGACTCTTTAATCAATAATGAACTATAGAACGAATAGGTTTATAAATATTTCTATTTTTGTTTCCAGTTTTCCTGATCACTTATAGGGAAGGAAATATAATGCCCGAATTTCGTATCAAGAAGCATCCAATTTTACGCGTTCCTAAAAGAAATAAAATTTATTTTTACTGGAATAATAAAAGATTAAGCGCCTATGAAGGCGAGGTAATTTCATCAGCCCTGTTTGCTAATGGGATTCATGTATTCGGATATCATAAAAGAGATGGCTCTCCCCAGGGACTATTCTGTGCCAATGGACAGTGTTCTCAATGCATTGTGATTGCCAATGGAATACCCGTAAAGTCATGCATGACAAAGATTGAAAAGAACATGATTCTTGAAAGCGTCAAGGGCCTGCCAAGCCTTCCAAGCCGTGTAGGTGATTTTACGTTTTCACCGATACATGAGCTTGAAACAGATGTGCTGATAATAGGTGGCGGGCCTGCCGGTATCTCTGCCGCATTACAGTTAGGTGAAAGGGGGATTAAAGCCATAATTGTCGATGACAAGGATCGATTAGGCGGCAAATTAGTTCTCCAAACCCACAAATTTTTTGGCTCAATTGAAGACTGCTATGCAGGGACAAGGGGTACTGACATAGCTAAAATCTTAGAAGGGAAAATAGAACAGTTCTCCTCTTTACAGGTATGGTTGAATAGCACTGCAATGTACGTATTTAGCGATAAAAAGGTGGGTATAGTAACTAATGGGACGGAATATAAAATCGTAAAGCCAAAAATTCTTTTAAACGCAGCAGGTGCAAGGGAAAGGTTCCTTGCCTTTCCTGGCAATACACTTCCAGGCGTATATGGGGCTGGCGCCTTTCAAACCCTTGTCAATAGAGACCTCATAAAATCGTCCAAAAGACTGTTTTTAGTGGGAGGCGGAAATGTAGGCTTGATAGCCGCCTACCATGCTATACAAGCTGGGATCCATGTGGTAGGCTTAGTGGAGGCCTTAAAAAAAGTAGGTGGTTACCAGGTGCATGCCAATAAAATAAAACGATTGGGTGTCCCAATATATACAAGCCATACTATTTTGTCTGCCAATGGCAATGAGCATGTAGACTCTGTAACCGTATCTCAGGTTGACAATACCTTCACGCCGATCTCAGGGACTGAAAAAACCTTTAAATGTGACACGGTACTAATTGGAATAGGTTTAAGCCCCATAGACGAATTTTTCATGGAGGCTCAAGAGGCCGGCATAAACTCCTTTTCAGCAGGCGATGCACAGGAAATTGCAGAGGCCTCCTCAGCTATGTTTAGCGGTAAAATAGCCGGCATAGAAATCGCCAGAGAGCTTGGCAAAGAGGACAAGCCTGTCCCAAAAGACTGGTATAAAAAGGCAAGCACCCTGAAGAGTCATCCCGGCAAGGTTACAGTACCCAAATATGACGCGTATCCGGAAACCGGCATTACACCGGTTATCCATTGCAATCAGGAAATTCCTTGTAACCCCTGTGTTTCTGTTTGTAAGAAGGGCGTTATTACTATTCCTGGAGACTCCCTCTTGGGAAAACCTAGAATTACAGGCAATCAGTGTATTGGATGCAACAAATGCTTACTTGTTTGCCCCGGCTTGGCAATCTCATTGGTAGATTATCGTGACAATTTAGAGTATCCTGTTGTATCGCTAGCTTATGAAGCATATAACTATGCATACAAAAAAGGTGATTCGGTTTTATTAACTGATTACGAGGGTAACCCGCTTCAAGAGGCTGAAATCATCGATACAGTTTTAAATAAATCATCTCGGAAAACACAAATCATTAAAGTTAGAGTTCCACAAAACATAGCCAAAAAGGTCGCGGGATTTAAGGTACAGAAAAAGAAGGATGCGCTGCATATAGAGCAGCCTTTACCTAACAAAATACCTGATGATGCAATAGTGTGCCGTTGCGAAAGAGTAACTGCAGGTGAGATACGGCCTTTAATAAAAAAGGGAATCAAAGACCTGAACGAAATCAAGGCTATTACAAGGGCGGGCATGGGTGCCTGCGGCGCTAAAACCTGTGAAAACTTGATCCTGCAGATGTATAGAGAAGAAGGAATACCCTTAGAAGAGGTTACCTTAAATACAAAAAGGCCTGTTTTTATAGAAGCCTCGCTAGGGGTGTTTTCTAACATATTAAATGCAAAGAAGAATGAAAAAGACATATGACCTTATTGTTATAGGAAGTGGTTCCATTGGCGTACCTGTTGCAATGGAGTTTGCTAGGAACAAACAATCAGTTTTGGTTATTGATTCCTTAGCCTCTCCTGGCCAGGGCCAAGATAAAAAGGCTATTGGAGGAATTCGTGCTACCCATTCAGATAAGGGAAAAATATTAGTCTCTAAGAGGAGTATAGAGATCTTTTCGAATTGGAAAGGGCTATACGGTGACGATATCCAATGGAAGGATAACGGGTATTCATTCCCTGCCTATACAGAAAAAGATGAGGGTGTATTAAGGGATCTACTAAAAATTCAACAAAATTTTAGCCTGAACATCACATGGGTGTCTCCGGAAGAGTATAGGGAACTGAACCCTGGAATTACTATGGATGGATTGAGGGGCAGCACTTATTCACCGCAAGACGGCTCTGCATCACCCTTGTTATTCACCCAGTCATCATATTTTAAGGCAAATGAATATGGCGCAGAGTTCAAATTTAAGGAGACAGTTGTAGGGTTTGAGATAGAAGGCGGCAAGATACTCTCTGTTAAGACCAATAAAGGGATATATTACTCGGCAAATGTTCTAAACACAGCAGGAGCCTATGCTAAAGATGTCTCTCTTATGGCGGGTATTGATATACCAGTGAATCCTGATTCTCATGAGGCGGGAATTTCCGAGCCCATGAATCCTTTTATGGGCCCTATGGTTGTTGATATGCGTGAGGAACCCGGATCCAAAAACTTCTATTTTTATCAAAATGTTGAAGGGCAGGTGGTTTTTTGCCTAACACCAGATCCGCCTATATGGGGCATAAAAAATAAGTCTACCTCATCCTTTTTGCCAATGATTGCGAAAAGAATCATTAATATTATGCCTGTTTTGAAAAACCTGAAGGTCCGTCGCACGTGGCGTGGTCAATATCCAATGACTCCAGACGGTTTTCCGATCGTAGGAAAAATGCATGAGTTAGATAATTTTTACCAGGCTGTTGGCATGTGCGGCCAAGGTTTTATGCTTGGACCTGGTATGGCGGAATTAATTTATAGGTTAATAACTCAAGGCTATCATTCAGATGATAGGGAAATATTAAAAAGCTTTGACCCTTATCGCGACTTTAAGTGCCAGGAAGTATTTAAATAGGAGTTCAAAATACCCTGAAATATAACCAGCAATAACAGTGTTTTATAGGCCATTTTTTATAAACTCTCAGGCCATTATAATTATAATGAGTAACGTTAAAGCGCAGCC
>JAGYMO010000066.1 GCA_018400255.1 Deltaproteobacteria bacterium | reverse complement strand
GTTCCAGCCGGAAAAACAAGAGGCGTTACATTGGGGTACTGGGCCTGCAATTTTTTCAATACTTCAGGTTCAATTTCTAATAACCGAATAGGAATATCCCTGGCCAATTCCATGACAGCGGCAATAGGATACCCTGCTGCAATCAAGCCTGCATCAATGGTGTTATCCCTTATCCCCGTTGATATTTCATGAAAGGCAAGATATTTTGGCTTTATATCATCAAAGGTTATTCCCCAGCCTGCTTCCAAATGTTGCTTTGACCAGATATTCAGGGTGGCGCTTCCAGCAGGTCCTACCCCAATAACCTTTCCTTTAAAGTCAGAATATGATTTAATTGGGGAGTCTTTTCTTACGATCCAATGTGTATCACTTGTATGACCTACTGCTACCAGCCTGACCTTATCTACATCCATATCCTGTTTTTTCAAATCGGCCAGAGTCCCCATGCTTGCCAAGCCCATATCCATCTTACCCCTAATAATGTATCGAGCATTTTCCGTTGATGCCGCGGTTGACTCTGCCGTGACCCTTACGCCCTTGACATTCTTATTAATAATTGAAGCAAAACCCGCACCAAGAAAATAATAGGTACCGGCAGGGCTTCCAGTGCCAAATGATAAAAATTTAGCGGCTCCAGCATTTCCCGGTGCCATGAAAATAATTGAAACAACAAAAACAATTGCTATTAGGAAGGAAAAACATTTTGATCTCATTTTTTAATACTCCTTTCTTGTGTGAGGCGTTAAATCTCTTCAATCCTTATTGTAACACTTTCTGGAATACGGTCAGAAAACATCGGGAATGTTTGGACCATTTCTGCCCCTGGTTTCAAAACAGGAGGCTTGCCTGTTCTTGGATAAAAACCCCCTCCAGAGCCTCCATCCGGCAAATCTATGCTTACCCTGTACCTTTTTGGCTTGTCAGAGATATTTTTAAGACCTAATTTAATATGCAATTTATCACCACCGCTAAACTTTGACTTGCCCAGGAAATAATTCACACTTATAACTTCTGCTGAAGAACATGCGTCTATAGTTGCAACAGGACCTTCTTCGGTTTTCTTTTGTGCAGTAGCACAAGCAAACATGAGCGAAAGTCCAAAAATTACAGCGATTGTTAGAATTACGCCTGGAAATAAAGAATTTAGTTTAAATTTTTCCATATTGCCTCCTCCATCTCTCTGTTTAATAGTTTATCTCGTCAAGAGATCTTCTATATTTAAAATTACAAATACCAACAAAAATTGAACTTCATCACCTCCTTCCTCTCCTCAAATTTAACATTTACTGTAAGAACGATAAAGTTTGCCAACCAAGCCGCTAAGGTATCCTCTTAGTGAGCCAAACTATTTAGCTTAGACTCTGATCGGGAATAAAAAATGTAACTTTTAGACGATAAAAAATCCCTACAAATATTCAAATAAATCTCGTATGTCCTTCTTCTTCTCTAAATTAAAAATAAAGTCAGATAAGGACTCGCCCTTTTCTATGACAGATTTATTGTGCGAATAGTCTAGACATTGTTTGAATTTGATATAGCATTCATCAAATGTCATAGGCCTTGAAGGGCTGCCTTTCGGTGCATTCACCCTGTGTGAAAAAGAATGCCCATCGAGCATTTTTACAGTCACGTCTGAAATAGATATATCCTTTTCAGAAAGCTCAGGGGCTATAAGTACCTTGACCTTTTTGCTAAGCTGCACTGTAGCGGTTCTATCCTTGATTGTTTCTGATATAAAATCATTGAGCGTAACAGCACCCCCCTCCAATGCTAATGCCACCGTATAGGGTATGCTAAACTGTGCATCAACCTGAGGATTATCCCTTAGTTTAAATGGAGAGCCTACCATGTCGAAGACCATTTTAGAGGTATAAACCAATACCTCATCAATTTTTTCTGAATCAATCTTGTGGGATTTACATAACTCCAATGCAGCATCTATCGATGAATGTGTCATTCTGCAACAAGGGTATGGTTTTATGCTTAATTCCATCACTCCAAAATGCTCACCCAGCCTTTCTGTAACTCTTTCAGGCCTTACCTCACCTCTTTCATAAAGCTTAAAAAAACCGTATTCTCCTTCCAGTACATGAGTGGCGCCTGTAACTCCCCTAAAACCTAATGCAGCGCTTAGAACCCCATTCTTTGCAGAAAAAGCCGGCTGCATTCTTTTAACCAGGCCACCATCAACAAGACACTGAGCGTTACCCGATGTTTGACTATAGACAACACCAAGTGCATTTGCTATCTGCTTTTCCCCACCGTTCAAAATCTTTGCAGCAGATGCTGCAGCACCAAAAGAGCCGCAGGTTGCCGTTCGTATCCAAGATAAAGGTGATTGTATGGCCGCTGCAATCCTATATGTTATGTCAACACCTATCGCAACCGCTGCTATCAATTGCTTTCCGCTAACTCCATTTGAAATTTCCGCCATTGCAAGGGCCGCAGGTAAGGAGGAAACATGTAAATGTATGGCTGAACTATCCAGCGTATCATCAAAATCAAGGGCATGCATCATAACGCTGTTTGCAAAGGCAGCATCCGATGGAGAAACCTTCCCGCCGTAGAACATGATGGTGGATCCTCTTTCATTTGTTGACCAGGCCTTCACCAGATCTACCACTTCTTTACACCCTGGCTCATTTACACCTGCAAGCCCGACACCAATCGTGTCAAGAATATATTTTTTCGTTTCTGTAATTACCTCGTGAGGAAGACTATCATAGTCTGTTTTTGATATATGCCTTATTAACTTTTCAATAATATCTCCCATGATCCAATCCTTAAAAACCTTTGGTAATCATATGTAAAATGCCTATCTATGTAGTTCTTTCAACCTTTACATCGACTCTTCCGCCCTCCAAAAATTTCTCCTCCTTCAACCTTCTATAGTAAGAATTATACATATTGAGGGCTGCTAACGGATTATGGCCTGTCACCCTGTCCTTTGTCACCAATGTTGTACATAGGGCATCAGAATACCTCATAAAAAGAGAGTCATGCCCTACACATAATCCAAACACAATATTAAAATCCGTCTTTACCCTATTTAGGATTTTTGCCTGCGCGATAGGGCTACACATTGACTCAAACTCCCCGATATTTACCTTTTGGTCTTCATTTATACCAATGACTTCCTTGGGTGTTCTACCTACCATACAAATAACAGAGACTACTTCAAATCCTTGCGCCTTCAATATTTCAGATAAGATTCCAGCCTCATTTCTTAGACCCCCACAAAAGGCTACACCAAGTCTGTGAAAGCCCATCTTATTGGAAAATTCAATAGTTTCCTGAACTCTGGTCTTTGTGGGATATACAACATAGGGTTTCTTTATCCCCCTGTTTGCATAACATTCGCCCTCTTGTATCGTGGCATAGCGAGCAAAATTTGCAATCTCTGCCCTTTTGTATTCCACAAGCGATTCTTGAACCACATCACTGAAATTTATAGTAGGGCAAAACTCCGGCCCATGGCCATCTTCCTGAGTACAAATTTTATCTTTCACTTTACACTCAGCACATCGAGGAATTATCACGTGTTTATCTGTCATTCTTTCTCTTACTTATTTAAATAAAAAATCTAACCTATTTTAGCCCTGAAAAAACAGCAAAGTTATAATATTTATAATAACAATCTACGTCAAGAAATCCAATGTCCTTCAACCACTGCATCTGAGCTCCAAGCCCGGATGGTCTGTCATATTTCATTCTTTCAATTATCCCTGCCAGTTCCTCTTTGCTCAGACCTGCTTTTTTGATCCAATCCATCCACATAATCTGATAATTCCTTTCCGTATTTGGGGTTTCTCCCTTTACGAGATCCGCATTAATAAATATCCCTTTACCCTTAAGTCCCTCATATATCCTCTGATAGAGTGATATTTTCTCATCATCGGAAAGGTGATGTATAGACATAGCTGAAACTATAAGGTTATACTGACCCGGAAGTGGGTCATTATAATAATCGCCCTTTAAAAAATTAACCCTATCGTTTGATGAAAAACGCCTCATAGCCTTTTCCATCATTTTTTCAGAAACATCTATCAGTGTGCCTTTAGCATTTGGGAAAAAATTTATAATAAAAGATGTAAGCAAGCCTGTCCCCGCGCCTAAATCAAGAAACGTGAACGATTCGTCCCTATTAAAGGGAACCAGATTAACAGTGGTTTGGTAGAAATCATTAAAACAGGGAATGACCATTATTCTTTGCTGATCATATTTATCAGCCCCCGCATCAAATAAGCTTTTCTCAATCATCTTTGATCTACTATTATTGATGGTTTCGTAAAAAGTCATTTTACTCGCTCATAATGC
The DNA here is from genome assembly GCA_018400255.1 of Deltaproteobacteria bacterium. Taxonomy (GTDB): domain Bacteria; phylum Desulfobacterota; class DSM-4660; order Desulfatiglandales; family B25-G16; genus M55B121. The sequence continues at coordinate 3,729 of JAGYMO010000066.1, read as the reverse complement.
CCATTTTGGGATTCATCAAATGCTTCGCTAAATTCCAAAAACTCGGCCTAAAGGCCTCAAACAATTTGTCCCGCTTGCAGCGGGATTACCGCTCAGCATTTTCATGAATCTATTTCCAAAAGTGGCCAAAATCGCTCGCAAAAGACTTTTTACGAGTTTGTCATATTTAAATATTTATACTATTTGCAAACCCCATTGGTCAAATTTAGCTCATATTTTCAGCCTTATAATAAAAAACCGTACATCCTGAGTTAAGAACCCAGCTTTAAATTCTGCTGTGTTTCTTGCATTGAACTTTATTATGATTATTACACCAATCAGCTATACTTTATCAAGGGTCTTGTTATTTAATTCGGGAATTGATTAAGATATTTAGACAGTATTTGTAAATACAGTTTATCATGCTTTATCTCCCTAATGGGCAAAAATGGGTTAGACCCAAAATATTCGCTACCCCACTTATTGTTATCCCGTAGAACATCACTGGAAGGTCCGCTAAAAAGCTATCTGTAGTATCATTTACTATTGTTGTGCCAGTAGCAAAAATAAAATCTGACCACTCTATAATGCCTTCCAATTCCTCAGGATCCTCAATAAGAACCCCTGACTTTACTTTTCCGATGTTATCCGGATCTCTGTCTGTAATCCGCACATCAAAATTTTTTGATATCTCCTCTAAAAGCCTTGGCTGGTGACCTATCATCCATATATGTTTCGGAGAAAACCGGGTAATCGCGTCTACCAGATATTTAGCGCATTTAACCGGGGCATCATCCTTGCAGTGGCGGCTTTTTTTGATAATGCCAAGGCTTCTTAAAATAGCATTGGATGTAGATATTAATAAGGCCCTGTGAAAATTATTGTCCATTGGCAGGTTGATAACCTGTTCAATACTGCCAGAAAAATTGCCAGTGTGATCTGAATAGGCATGGCCACTTACACCCTGAAAAACCGCCTCCATTATTCGCTCTTTCCCTTTAAGCAATGGATAATCGTTATGCTCCGGGTTTCCTATAGCCTCTTCAGCAGTGAGCGGCCGCGCATAAACTAAAACCATCTCACCCTCAAATGAATGACGTTTAATAATCCCTTTCATTTCTTCTATAAATGTGTTTAAAAGTATGCCCACTAAGCCCCCTTACCAAAAGGGCAAACAGGGTAGTTACAAACCGGGCAGTTCAGGCATAAGCCGCCATGTCCCAAGTTAACAATATCATCTCTAGTTATAATATCTCCACTCATGGCCCTGGGTAAAAACAAATCGAGCACTGTTGCTTTATAATAATAAAGTGCAGCAGGTATGCCAAGGATGGGAACATCATTCATATAGGCGAGAGCAAACATGGCCCCAGGCAGGATTGGAGATCCATACGATATGAGCTTTGCACCAGACATTACTATTCCCTCAAGCGTAACATCATCTGCATCTACAGAAAGCCCCCCCGTCGTTATAATGACATCGCATCCATTTTCATACATATCTTTAATAGAATCGGCTATTTCCTCTTTTATGTCATGGCATTTTTCTTGTTGTACAATTGCTCCACCAAGGGCTTCAATTTTTGGTGACAGCACCTTAAAGGAATTGTCCTCAGTCCTTCCAGATGCAACCTCCTCACCTGTAGCGATAACTCCTACCTTTTTTTTTGAGAATGGGAGTATCCTTAAGAGATGCCCTTTTTCTTTTATTTCTCTTACTAACGGAAAAAAGACTGATTGCTTAACTGCCAATGGGATGATCCTTGTAGCAGCAACGGCCATTCCCTTTAGACAAACCGTATTTTGATGAATAGTTGAACATATTACTATCTCTGAGCTGTTAATATATTTTAAAAGATGTAGATCAATTTTAATTAACCCTTTAGTCTGGCACTTGATATTAATTCTTCCTTCCCTCGGACCTTCAAGGCTAAATCCTTCCCTTTGAAATGCATCAGCCAGCATCTTGGCGGCGTCATCCTCATGTATGTATCCATTATCAATATCAAAAACGTAGACATTGCTTTTGCCCATATCCTTCAATAGGGATATATCATCAGCAGTTACAACATGACCTCTTCTAAAGGCCGGCCCCTTACTTTTTCCCGGGACAATCCTTGTGATATCATGGGCCAAAGGTTTTCCAATGGCCTCCTGAATGCGTAATTTAATCATAAAAAATCATCCTTACTGCATATATCTATCTGTTTTCTCAGCCAATATTCCTCAATTCCAAAATCTTTTTTGGCTTAGAATGAAAATAATATGGCGATTACCAAAATTGTGGTGCTGGTAAAAATACTTTGCGCAGTATTATCTGTTGTGCTATCGCAAGCAACCTCCTCTAAATTTCTCTAAATCTTTCTTATTGTCTATATCTCGGATAACTGAATTACTCCTCCATGGCATCTTTTTTACAGCCGCGGGGTATTTTCTGACAATAACACTCAATCCAACATCTCCCTTAATCATTAAAATCTCATTCTTAAATCTTTTAAAATCAATAATAACTGGGTGGCCTGGAAGGTTTTCGTATACAGGCAGCAAGATCCCATCAGGCTTTATCAGAAATTGGTCAATAAGAAAATCAATCTCCCCTGATGTCAAGAGAGGCAGGTCTGCAAGGGAAACTAATAGCCCCTTATCCTTTTCCTCATCCGTAAGGCAGAACAGGCCCCTGCGTAGAGAAGAGGAAATTCCCTTTTGAAAATCCTCATTAATAATTAAGCGCCCATTACCCCACTTACTTTCAAGGCTATACCAAAAATCCCCATATTCCATGGCCCTTAATCGATAAACTTGAAGAAAGTCCCTGTCTTTTAAAATAATTTTCGCCAACTTTGGGGAAATTACTATCACAAGTGGTGCAATTTTACTTTGTAGATGTATCTTGAGTGATCTCTCTAAAAGTCTCTCGCCTGTTGGAAGATGAACGAGAAGTTTTTCAGAGCCAAAACGTGTGGACAAACCTGAGGCCAATAGAATACCTGGAATAGATTTTATCATTTTAGCGTATCTGAATAAAAATAAGCCTTGCACTCCTTTAACCAGCTAAGAGCAGACCTGATTTGACCAATCTTGTAAGAATATAAAAGGGCTTGAAATTCATCCTGATTTCTACCTTTTGATCTTTCTATCAAACTCAATTTGTCTTCTAGTACCTCAACCTGTTTTTCAATAAACGAAAAACCTCCTGTAAGTTTTAGCTCTTTTATAAAAAAAAGCTTTGCTAAAAGCTCTACCCGCAAGTCACGCAAGTGTTTTACAGGGGAATAAACCCACTCAAAAAATTTTTCTCTACCAGTCTCTGTAATAGAAAATACCCTTTTATTTGGTCTATTGCCATGTTTTTGCTCGCTTGATACAGCAAGGCCGGTTTTCTCAATTCTCTTTAACAGGGCATAGACTTGGCTCATACTAAGATGCCAAAATTGGTCCATCTTAGATGAAAGATATGCCTCCACCTCATAGCCATGCTTTGGTTTATTCATGAGTATCCCGAGGAGGGCACAATGTGGTTCGAGTTTAAATGACATGCCGTATAATCCCTATATACAATTCTATAATATTCCAATATGAACTATATATCAATAAATATGTTGAAAAGCAATCTCTGCCAAAGGCGGGACAAGGTTTTTCAGGCCGCAGTAGGTGGCTACTGCATAATCTGCGTTTATGGGAGAATAACTATGGCTTACCGAAGCTCGGGGATAATTCTGCACATTGATTTGTCAGCTGGTATTATCCGCC
>JAGYMO010000065.1 GCA_018400255.1 Deltaproteobacteria bacterium | reverse complement strand
TCTTCAATGATTTCAGAAGATGGTGTTCCAGGATATCCGGCGGCAACTTTTACGCCTGCTTCCATTGCACCTCTGGCAATGGCGTTATTGCCCATCATGAGAAGTTTAGCCCCATTTTTCTGCTTTGCGATGTTTTTCATGTCTTACTTTTCCACTCAAGGATTGCGAGAAAAATTTCCTTTGTTAGGTAAAGATTTTAACCTAATAATTTTATTTGGTTAAGCCTGGTTTGGCACGATAGCTGCGTAATGTAGGTAAACGCTTATTCAATCTACTAAATTTGTTTTACGTTTGTTTCTTGCGAGACCATGTCTAAGCCAGGGGCACAAAGGGTCAAAGTGGCAAAGGCACAAAGAAGAAATAATGCCCCTCAAAAACTCTGTGCCTCTGTGCCTGTGACCCCTAAGCTATCCCTTTTAGGGACAGAATTTGACTTCATTATGGGTTCAAGAATTTTTTTACTTTTTCAGGCCTTAGCCTCAATGCCGAAAAACTATTCTGCTCATTATTGTTTAGAATCCCCTCCTCAAGGGCATGTTTTAATGCCCTTTTTTTCTTGTTATATGCCGCGATTTTAAGATGCTCAAGGTTTTCTTCTGGCATATTTTCTGTTTCAAGCCAACCTTCTTTTGCAGCCATCTCAGTGATTTCCAGGCCTAGCGTGCTTCTTATAATCAGGGTATTCCATCCGGGGTTGTTTTCTAATACGCCCACAGAAATATCCGACCACTCGGCTGTCATGTCCGGACATATAGTGCACCCTTTTGGGATTAGTTTCCTGATTTCATTTAATAAAATCTCCAGTTTCTTTTTATCTGTTTCGACGACAAATGTCTCTGCGGGGGGCGGGGGGATGTCCATTTTCTTTATGGTATGTATGTTGACCTTTTTTGATGCAATTGTCTTTTCTAAATTCCTGGCATCGAGACCCCATGTACAAAAAATTCCCACTACAAATGAGATGGGGTCCGAAAAATTGGGAAGATTAAGAGGGTTTGAGCGAAGTTTTGTTAAGGCGATTATCTGGCAGGGTGTTCCAACGAATCCGATTTTTTCATGCCCGTCGTGAATAGCGAGATTTAGCTGTTCAAGGGTTGGGGCTATGGTATACTTGGACTGCGCGCACGTAATCACCTCCTCTGCTCTTTTTACTATGCGGGGGACGGGGGTAAGGCCTTCTCTGTCGGTAAGAACGGATAGATCTATTAGTCCCTTTTTCATCGCAAAGGCCACAATGGAGGAAACCGTTCCCCCAGCCTGAAATGTGCCGGCAGGGGCATTTTTCCCGGCCCTTGTTTTTAAAACCTGAAGGTAAGTTCCGAGGGGGTTTGTTTCATATGTTTGTCCCCAACGGCTTATGGATAGTTCATCGAGGTCGACCTCTGCCTTAGGACAGTATGCAAAACACCGTCCTTCAGGCAAGTCGCATGGAAAAAGCATGATAGTTTTACCTCGGTTTGTCTTGAAGTAGGGGCATAAGTTCACGCAGGCGCCGCATTCAACGCACAGACCTTTTTCGCGCACATCTTTTAGAAGCTCGTTAGGACCATATACACGCATATTGAAGCTCTTCCTTTTCGCCCTGGCTTTTTGCATTGATGGTTTTATGGAATTAAGATATTGGCCAAAAAAAATTGAGTAAAATTTTTTATTTGATTTTTATTCAGGGTTTAATACTTGAGCGTTATTTCCTTAATTTTTGCTTAATAACTGTACAAAAACATCTCAATTCAAGCTGTCATTACAATATGCTCCTTTTAGATCTTTTTCGTAATAGTGCTGGCTTCATTCAACCAGCTTTAGGCCCTCAATGATACTATCTGCCTCGCTTTTGGCCTGGCTCGCCTCGGACTCAAGGAAGCCTTGGTGAGAGTTGTCGAAACAGCCCCCGCCGCCGATGTCGTATTTTAACTCTACAACCCTGTTTTCTTTAATGACATAGCCGTGTCCAAAGGCAGAAACACCGCAGCTGGTGTACCCACTATAAGGGTGACCATATCCCCCCTTGAACTTAACTTTGGTTTCAAGGAAATAACCTTTGAACTCGCCGAGTTGCAGGGGTTTAATGGTTGCTTCCCTTGACCAACTTTTGTGATAATCTACTTCCTCCTCAAGCTTACTTTGGATTTCGCTTTCTGACCGCGGAGCAAAACTTGGGTCGATTGTTCCCCAGAATTCCCCATTTACGCTTGCAGTCCACTGGCATAATTCGGACCCAGGGCCAGATTTGACCTCGGCACGCTTAAAGTAACACCCTTTGTCGTAATTGCCGCCTTCCCACCCGGAGACAGGTGCCCAGACAAAATGAAGTTTGCCCGTTGTCGTGGTCTCTGAAACACATTTGCCATCTTCAATGTTCGTATCTGCAGGGCAGACAACAATTGGGTAAGAAGCTGTGATGTCCGGGATAGACCCAAAAGAGCCGGACAGCAGTAGCTCAAGCGAAGTTGAACCCCATTTTAAGCCGTTAATGGTGACGGTGTCAGTGCGGGTCAACGATGCAACGCTGCTGTCATTAACCATGATATCCAGGCAGGTGTTAGGTACCGGCATATCAGGATACCTTGATATATTTGCTGGGGTAAGATCAACAGTGAATCCAGTTACGGACGTTGTACCAGTTATTTGAATGCCAGAAGCCTTTTCTCCTATATGAAGAGCAATTCCATCTTGATAGCTTTGAGAAATAGCTATCTTATCAATTTTGTTCATGAATGTATTTACAATTATTAGAGGCGTCCTCATGCTATTAGACAGTTGGACATGAATGGATTGTTTTCCTCGTGTACAGGTAACCTTTCCGCTGGCTTCGGGAAAATTCCCCCTGCCATGCTCATTAAAATATGAGAAGTCAAGAATTCTGTCGCCACTATCAATAACTGCTTTAATCAGCGGACGCAGATTGATGGTCAATAGCACTCTATGACCAGATACCTCCAAACCCCCAAGGTTTAAAAAGAGATTTTTAATAGGTGGGTCACTATCAGTGGGATCATATTCGTAAACGAGGTCGCCGAGTAGCTGCAAAGGTACTAAAGCACCAAAAGCATGAGAACTTTCTACACTGATACTACTAAGTACTGTCTCATTGTAATAGGTCCCGGAGATATCCGTTGTAGTGCAGCTGGCGTGGATGCCGCTGGGATAATAATGTAAAGGATGGGGATGGAGATAGGGGCGCAATTTGGTCACTGTACCTCCTTCTCGCAATAGCTTTCTAAGGTTCATCAGGTCTCGCTGAATCTCGAGATTATAGGTAAGGTGGTGTGCTCCTGCGGCCAGTGCATCAGCGGATGTATCGGCACCAGGAATGGCTTCAACTGCTATGCGTAATACTCCACACCCTACTTCATTGAATTTCGACGCTGTAATCATTGTCAAACCATTCTCATAAACATCATAAGCCGTTTCCAAAATATCTTTTCCAGTGCTTAGCAGTTGTTCTACCATGGCAATGCTGTCTCCAGCTCCCGGAACCGATCCGATCCCTGTAAACGCAGAGCGCCATGCATTAGAGGTTTTGTCAAAAAAGCCCTGTTTGCCAGCTGTCACAATCATTTCATTTATCTTTTTGTTAAACGATTCCAGAGGGACTCCTGATTGCCTGGACTTTTTGGAGGTAAGTTTATTTTCAAACACCTCCTGGTTTAGCACTGGGTCTACCAAAAACCGCGTGATTTTCCAGCCGTTTTGATATTTTCTTAAAAATACGATGAGCCCGTTGAAGTAGTCGGTATTTTCATTGACGGTACATTTTGTTAAAGCTCGAAGCATTGCAACAGAATCATCTTCGGCTTTTCCTGATGCGAGTATTGAGACAGAAAAATCGTCTATATCGACATTGCCGTAGATTTCTTTGAAAAGCGTCCTTAACTCTGCGATTTCACTTTGCGAGGCCTCAGCTAAATCGCATAAAGACAAAAATTGGTCAATGTTTCCCGTGGCTTGAGATTCAAGTGCTCGTATTAAGACCTCTTGTGGTGAAAGGCTGCTTGGATAATAGGATGTATTCCAGCTCATAAGGCCAAGGGCCTTTCTCAGTATGACCAGGGCATCACCTACGGTAATTGCCCCATCAGGATTGGGGCTTCCGACAGCGTCAAGGGGAGCAACGTCCCCATTTTTTATATCATCCTGGCTTGGTGTTTCCAGTCCCAAGGCAAACCTAAGGGCAACGAGTGCATCGCCTACATTTACTGTACCATCAGGGTTGCCGAAAGGGGCCACATCGCCATCTGGATGTAATAGTGCTGCTCTTTTTGAGTATAACGTTATAGCCACAGTATCGGAATTTTGCAGCCCTCCATGGTCTGTTACTGTAAGCTGAAAAAGAAATGTCTCACAGCATTGAGTGCCAGTGGGCGCATTAAAGATAGGCTTTGTTGTTGTGGGATCTGAAAGAGTAACAGGGCTGCCTGATACCTGGCTCCATTGAAAGGTGTCTATGCCGTCATCAGGATCTGTGGAACTTGAGCCATCAAGGGTTACGATGACACCCTCTGTAAGGCTCTGATCATTTCCTGCGTTAGCCGTGGGGGGCTCATTTTGATCCTCAGCCTCGAACTTGACAAAAAAACAATCCTTATCACCTCCTCCAAAAAGCTCCTGGTAGGCACCCAGCACAGGAAAATCAGATGATGCCGTATAGCCTGCCATATAGAGATTGGTGGATGCATCAACGGCTATACAGTTTCCCCAGTCATCACTGCTTCCACCTAAAAAGGTCGAATAGGTGAGGGTGGTGCCGTTAGCGCCAAGTTTGCTGATAAACGCATCCGTGTCTCCGCCTCCATGCGCCCCCTGGTAGGCATTATGGACGGGAAAATCCGTTGATTCAGTTGTACCAATTATATAGGTATTTCCAGATGTATCAATGGCAATACCATAGGCCCATTCACCACTACTTCCACCTAAAAAGGTCGAATGGCTGAGGGTGGTGCCGTTAGGGCCAAGTTTACTGATAAACGCATCTGTGTCTCCCCCTCCATAGATTCCTTGATAGGCATTTACTACAGGGAAGTCCGTTGACCAGGTATAGCCCGTGACATAGGCATTGCCCGATGAATCAACAGAAATATCCTTGGGCCGATCGCTTTTGCTCCCACCTAAGAAGGTTGAATAGGTGAGGGTGCTGCCGCCAGGGCCAAGTTTGCTGATGAATCCATCCGTTTCTCCCCCTCCATACGTTCCCTGGTAGGCATTATGGGTGGGAAAGTCACTTGACTTGGTACCTCCTGCAACATAGGCATTCCCCGACGAATCAACGGAAATAGCAGTTCCCCAGTCGCTGTTGCCTCCGCCAAGAAGTGTGGAATATGAAAGAGAACTGCCTGCTGGAGCGAACTTGGTTACAAAGGCATCTTGAAACGTTCCTCCGCCCACGCGTTGATACGCATTTTTTGTGGGGAATGTCGTTGAGTATGTTTCTCCAGTAACATAGACGCTTCCAGATGAATCAACTGCAATGCCATACCCCCAGTCGCTTTTATTTCCACCTAAAAAGGTTGAATAGATGAGGGTAAAACCGTCAGGGCCAAGTTTACTGACAAATGCATCCGTGTCTCCGCCTCCATAGACTGCTTGATAGGCATTTATTACAGGGAAGTCTGATGAATCGGTATAGCCTGTCACATAGGCATTTCCTGATGCATCAACAGCAATACCTCGGCCTGTTTCTGATTCACTTCCCCCCAGGAATGTGGAGTACAGAAGCGTGTTATCACTCTGTCTGAATTTAGTAACGAAGATATCCCTTTTCCCCCAGTTTTCCCATTGGTAACCGCTCCAGCTTGGAAAATCCGTTGACCAGGTATAGCCCGTGACATAGGTATTGCCAGATAAATCAACGGCAATTTCATAGGCACCGTCATTATCCTCACCGCCCAGGTAGGTTGAATAAGAAAGCGTAAGGGGATCGATGATAAGGGCGTAGTCTTTGTTGTAATCCTTTATATCAAAGGAGAAGGTATTATGCGAAACTACAAAGGAGCCGTCTATATCATAATGTCGCCCGTCTATCTCCTGATAGATCCTTGGCTTGAGATGTTTTATATCACCTAATGGGGTCTTTATGATAAGATTTCCCCTATCATCCAATTCCAGGCTATCTATCCCATTGCATACAAGGCTAATAGTGCGCGGATCTGCCCCTGGGAAAACAATAAAGTCATATTCCATCTGACTGTTGGAGCCATATATGGTAAGGTCGATCCCCTTGTAGAGCCCCTTATATATAATGGACTTATAAAGGGGGATGTTCGTGAGCCAGCGTTCGGGGTTGTTTCCACGGAGGTAGTTTACCCTCCCCGAGCGTTCTTCTTTCGCATAGAGTCTGACATCTCTATTTGCCCCAACAGGCTTTATGATGAAGGAGAACCTGTCGAATGCCTTCTGCTTGTTGTTCACTAATTGTGAGCTGTTTTTTTCTTTAACCGGGCTCAAGAGGTCATAGACTATTGCATCTTTTGTAAAATATATGCTGGCCTTTCTTCCCTTCAGGTAATAGTAGACCTTGTGGTTGAGCTGATCCCTGTTTTCAATGAAGGAGAGGGGGAGTTTTTCATAGGATGCAAAGGCCTTTAATTTTGATGAGGATGCAGATGGTTTAGAATTCAAGGCAGAGAAGCAATC
>JAGYMO010000064.1 GCA_018400255.1 Deltaproteobacteria bacterium | reverse complement strand
ACCACTAAGCCCCGCCGTTCGCGAAGCGAATCGGCGAAACCAAGTGATGCCATGGGCTTCCCCGTGGGGCTCCACTACCAGGCCTTTTTATGGACTAAAAATATATGTCTCATGCATTGCAAGGTAAGATTATAAGAGTGCAATAGCAAAGGAAAATATTTTTAACTCAAAGGGCTTGACATTTTAATTTTCATTATTATTTGTTTTAATCAAAATAAAATTAAAAATAATTTTTTAGGAGGATACGATGGAAATTCAGCCAATGCGAGATGGGGTGCTTGTGAAAAGAGTACAGGAGGAAGAAAAAACAAAGGGGGGTATAATAATTCCTGATACAGCAAAGGAAAAGCCAATGGAAGGAATTGTCGTTGCTGTAGGAGGCGGTAGTACAGGAGGAGAAGATAACAAGAAGATTCCACTGGAGGTCAAAAAGGATGATAGGGTTTTATTCTCCAAGTATGCAGGGACCGAGATAAAAATTGATGGCGAAGAGCATCTCTTAATGAAGGAAGAAGATATTATTGCTATTGTTAAATAAATATTTTTAAATTTATAATCTAAGGAGGAATTAATTATGTCGGCAAAGGAAATTAGATATGAAATGAAGGGCCGGGAATCAATAATGAAGGGAATTGATACTCTGGCCAATGCGGTCAAGGTAACGTTAGGGCCGAAAGGAAGAAATGTTATTCTTGAAAAATCCTGGGGATCGCCAACTATAACTAAGGATGGTGTAACAGTTGCAAAAGAAATAGAGCTTGAAGATAAGTTTGAGAATATGGGTGCTCAGATGGTTAAAGAGGTTGCCTCTAAGACATCCGATGTTGCTGGAGATGGAACAACAACAGCGACTGTATTGGCCCAGTCAATATATCGTGAAGGGGCAAAGCTTGTTTCCGCAGGCATCAACCCTATGTCGATAAAACGAGGTATTGATAAGGCAGTGGATGCCGTAGTAAAAGAATTAAGGGGGATGTCCAAGCCAACAAAAGAACAGAACGAAATTTCCCAGGTTGGAACAATATCAGCAAACAATGATCAAACAATCGGGAATATAATAGCTGAGGCCATGGCAAAGGTAGGAAAAGAGGGTGTTATTACTGTTGAAGAGGCCAAGAGCATGGAAACGACCCTTGAGATCGTTGAGGGAATGCAGTTCGATAGAGGGTATCTTTCCCCCTACTTTGTGACCAATGCAGAGAAGATGGAGGTATCCTTGGAGCAGCCTTATATCTTGTTGCATGAGAAGAAGATAAGTAATATGAAAGACATGGTACCATTGCTTGAGCAGATTGCAAAAATGGGTAAACCCCTCCTCATAATCGCTGAAGATGTGGAAGGTGAGGCCTTGGCAACCTTAGTTGTCAATAAGCTGAGAGGAACCCTTAAAGTTGCTGCTGTAAAGGCTCCTGGCTTTGGAGATAGGCGAAAGGCGATGCTTGAGGATATTGCAATACTAACAGGAGGTAAGGTAATATCTGAAGATCTTGGCATAAAACTTGAGGGCGTAACTATCAATGATCTTGGTTCCGCAAAAACAGTAAATATTGATAAGGATAATACGACCATTGTTGACGGGGCAGGAAGCAGAAGCGACCTCGAGGGAAGAGTAAAGCAAATAAGGACACAAATTGATGATACTACCTCCGATTATGATAGAGAAAAATTGCAGGAGAGGCTGGCAAAACTAATTGGAGGCGTTGCTGTTATAAATGTTGGGGCTGCTACCGAACCTGAGATGAAGGAAAAGAAGGCAAGGGTTGAGGACGCACTTAACGCTACCAGGGCTGCAGTGGAAGAAGGAATTGTTCCAGGGGGCGGTATTGCCTTTATCCGTTGCTTAGACGCCTTATCTAAGATGAAGCTGGGAGGGGATGACCAATTTGGGGTAAATATAGTAAAGAGGGCCCTTGAAGAGCCGCTACGTCAAATTGCTAATAATGCAGGGCTTGAGGGTTCAGTAGTAGTTGAAAAGGTTAAAGATCAAAAGGGCGCTTATGGTCTAAACGCAGAGACAGGCGAATATGAAGATCTTATCAAGGTAGGAATTATAGATCCTACTAAGGTTTCCAGATTTGCACTTCAAAATGCTGCCTCAATTTCAGGTTTGTTGCTGACAACAGAGGCTATGGTGGCTGAGAAACCGAAAGAAGAGGCTCCTGCTCCAGCAATGCCTCCAGGAGGCGGATATGGAGGAGGAATGGGCGGAATGATGTAATTTAATCATACATTCTAAACTCTAATTATATATTTGTTTTAAAAAGGCGGTCTGCATTTTCTTGACCGCTTTTTTTATTTATGCTGCTTACCTTTAACTAAAGGCGCTTTTAACTCACAATTTCTCGGTAAACTTTTGTGTACATAAGGTTTCATAGTGATTATTACAGGTTGAATTTTCAATTTTTATCAATAGGGAGACGCGTCCCATAAAAACGGGCGAAAGAGGGCATTAAATTTGCAATTCCTCACTGATGATATAGAATGCCTGTTAGGTTTTAAATGATGGTGTTTAAGGAAAAAAATAATATCGTGGATAAAACGAGAAACCCCCTTTCCTCATTCATTGATATTGTCTACCCCCCACGCTGCCATATATGCGGGAAATTTTTACCTTATAGGGAAGCTAAATTTCCTTTAAATTATATATGCAGTAATTGCTTAAGAGATATGAGCCTTATAAGTAGTCCGATATGCAGTATATGTGGAGTCCCTTTTTCCACAAATAGAGGCGACAATCACATGTGTGAGGACTGTACCCGCAAAAGACCATACTTTGAGCTTGCAAGGGCTCCCTATTTTTATTCCGGGAAACTTAAAGGCGCAATTCAAAGGTTCAAATACAACTCGGAAACTCATCTGGGCAAACCATTTGGTGGCCTTTTATTAAATTTTATCCAAAAAACGTTTCATAAAATGGATGAATATATTATAATCCCTGTGCCTCTTCATAAAAAGAAATTAAGGGAAAGGGGATATAATCAAAGCCTATTATTGGCCAAGGCTTTATCAAAAAAATTGAGATTAAAGTTAGATTATTTATCTTTTATCAGAATAAGATATACCCAAAACCAAGCAAGTTTAAGAAAAATGGATAGAAGGGAAAATGTTAAAAATGCATTTTCAGTAACAGATGTAAAGGCTATAAAGGCGAAAAAAATATTGCTTGTTGATGATGTGTTTACGACTGGGTTTACGTTGAATGAATGTGCAAAAAGCCTAAAAGAATCAGGCGCAGCGGAGATTATTTGTGTTACTCTTGCTAGAACCCCATTTGATTGACGAAATTCGAAAAATAATAACTAAAGGGCTATTTGTAAGAATTTGCTGAAATGTTCGAAGGAAAATAATGGTTTTGGTAAATGTCTATTATACTATCCTTTAGCATGCTTTTGTGATGAAGGGTTTAAATAGTCTATAAAAGTTATAGTTCTTTTTTGCCTTGACAAAGAAAGAGAAGATAGTAGAGATTGAGAGTTTAATTTGAAGATACACAGAACTTTTTTGGTTTATTTTTATATTTTTTTAAAGGATAAAATCTTGGGAGAGTTAAGGATTTTTTTAAGGGGCAATTGATTTTATCACAAAATTTCGGCTGGGAGAGGAACTAATTATTATGAGGCTTAGATATTATTTGGGAACATTTTTAATACTAATGTTCTTTTTTATCAGTCTTCCAGAGGCATGGGCTGGGAGAGTGTTATACGATGATTTTTCAGGGGAGATAATTGATAACAGTAAATGGCTAGGACCCGAGACAGTCTTACAGGTGCATTCTTTTGGCATGCTTATCTCTAAAGTAGGCAATACCCCGGAAGATGGCGCCAAGGCTCTGCCTGTGTATTTTCGGGAGCCTGAATATATCAATTCTATAGAGTGCAAAGTCAAAGTGGTAAAGGCGGATCTGGACACGGGATACGGTGCAAGTTCTATAGCCGGCATAGAAGGACATTTTTATAACAGCATATTGCCTGAAGAGGAATCAGAAGATACATCGAATAATGGTAATGTAGCGGCTGCTATATATATAGGTGATCGTGGAAATGGTCTCGAGGCCTTTTGGACGGTAAGAGAGGTCACTGAGGGGGGAGTAGAGGAAAGAGGCTCCGGAACCTTGATAGGCCCTGGAGTACTGGAGTTGAATAAGGATTATTCGGTCGTTAAAATTTTTTATGACGGAGAGAATAGTTTTGAATTTACCATAGACGACGTAACTGGTTCATTTACGGGACCAGAGCGCCAGAGAGAGGCCTTAGAGCCCTATAAATACTTACTTACAGCAGTAAACTCTAGTGAAGGGTCAGGGAAGGGGTATATGTCTGTTCTCTTTGATGAGGTTTATATAAACGATAGCTCTACCGTTTACGACACCTTTGATACAATCCCACCCATGCTGGATTTAACGAAATGGCAAAGTGTAGAGGAAAGATTGGAGGTTAGCGACGGTAAGCTTTGTATGGATGTGCAGGCAAGCGGCAGTATAGTTACGACGGAAAACAGGTTAAAAGAAAAGCCGGACTATCTGGAGGCGAAGATAAACATCAAGGATACCAGCTGGGTTTCTGAAGGTGCTATGGGAAGGGCAAGGATTGCAGGCTGGTACTATAACGAAAGTCATGGACCTGGCAGTGGATATTATTACAGTAGGTATCTGGGAAACGTCCTTGCCAGAAACTGGATTGTTTTTGATTCTGATAACAATCTAAAGGCAGCGGTATCAGTTACCAGGTATAATTCGTCGGATTATAGCTCATATACAGAGCTTTTTCACAAGGAGCTCAATACGCCTATAGAATTTAATACGGATTATATTCTATCCATAGAATTTACTGGATCATCTCTTATTTTTAAATGTAATGACGAAAGCGCAAGATATCAAATTTCCGGTGATGTGTATGAGCCATACGATAAGTCACGCTGGCTTGAGTCCCGTGTTGATGCAGATTCAGGAAAGTCAGGCTACATCATGGCAAGGTTTGATGATGTGTATACTGGTGATTCTGAAGGAGAATCTGAGATTACCTTTACAAACCCGGCTGATAACGCCATTGATGTAAACGTGGATGAATCCATTAGTGCAACGTTCCTAAGGGCGCTGGACCGCACTACTGTAACAACGGAAACATTTCTTGTAAGTAATGGCACAACAAACATAGATGGGGAGGTCAAATCCCGAGGAAATGTTGCCATATTTAAACCATTGTCACCCTTAGATCATGACACGAAATATACGGCAACCATTACAGAAGGTGTAAAGGATTTTGGTGGGAATTTAATTAACAGTAGTTATACCTGGTCTTTTACAACGGAGTCTGGGTCCGGAGGAGGTAACGGTGGTTGCTTTATAGCTACGGCTGCTTATGGATCGCCCATGGAAAAAGATGTTGTTTTATTAAAGGAGTTTCGGGATAATATCTTAATAAACAATTCAATAGGTAGGATGTTTGTAAGGTTTTATTATAACTTTTCCCCTCCTATTGCAAATTACATTGGCAGATCAGAGGGGTTGAGATTTGTTGCAAGATGTTCTCTTGTGCCATTTGTTTATGGGGTTAAGTATCCGAAAACCTTTATTTTCGCCCTTATTCTTACGATAATTGCTATTACCTGGAAAATAAATAGAAGGCGGTTAAGGGTTATTAGACAATGAGGTTAAAAGGGATACATTTAATTAGAATAGGCAGGTAATGATGTTGCACAGCATTTTTTTATTTCGTTATGCACTGCAACTATGTCAAATTTCTATTTAATTATACGTTATATTTTTTACCCAGTGTTTATTAACAAACCTTCCACGATTTTATATTTATAATAGATTATTTTTTCTTTTTTATTTTATTAGTATCCATGCTAAGTTTAAGAAGTAATCAGTAAAGAGGGGTTTTTTATGGCAAGTATAAACAAGGTCATATTGGTAGGGTATCTTGGGGCTGATCCTGAAATACGTTATACAGCAAGTGGTACAGCGGTTGCCAACTTTAGAATGGCTACCACAGAGCAATGGTCAACGAAAGAGGGGCAAAGGCAGGAGAGAACCGAATGGCATAGGATAGTTGCGTGGAGAAAGCTTGGTGAAATATGCGGACAATACCTGCATAAGGGTAGCATGGTTTATATTGAGGGGAGATTACAGACACGTTCGTGGGATGACCGAGATGGTAATAAAAGGTATACTACAGAAATTATAGCACAGGGAATGCAAATGTTAGATAGGGCGGATAAATCCGGACAACCTGGCTCCTTTGATGAGACCCCTCCACCGGAAGAACCGCCAGATTCAAATGAGGACGAGATACCCTTTTAAAGATTGGAAACATGTATCAAGACTTATCCTTTTCGGAGTCCTTCTTATCCCCAGTCTCCGGCGGAATTTCTTCAGGTTTAGATGAAGTTGACTCCCTGAAATTCTTTATCCCCTGACCCAAACCTTTTCCTATTTGGGGAAGCTTTCCTGCCCCAAAAATTATCAGTATAATAACCAAAATTATAAGTAATTCCGGCATACCTAAACCAAACATATTCACACCTCTTTAGATAGTTTTGTAATCTGTAAAATTAAATGAATGCCTCCCGGGCTGTCTTTCCTAATTGACCAAGATTAAGTACGACAGCTATTCCATGAGACTTAAGGGCGTCTATTTTATCAGACGCCTTGCCTTTTCCCCCGGATATGATGGCCCCAGCATGCCCCATTCGTCTTCCAGGGGGTGCTGTCTGCCCAGCGATGAATGCTACAACAGGCTTATCAAACTCATCTTTTATATATTCAGCTGCCTCTTCCTCAGCGCTGCCACCTATTTCCCCTATAAGAACTACCCCATTCGTCTGCTTGTCGTTTTTGAACCTTTTTAGATGGTCAATAAAAGATGTTCCAACAATGGGATCTCCGCCTAAACCAATACATGTTGATTGTCCGAGTCCAACACGTGTTAACTGGTCAACAACCTCATAGGTAAGAGTTCCGCTCCTTGAAATTACACCAATACCGCCCTCCTTATGGATCGGCCCAGGCATTATGCCAACCTTTGTTTTGCCGGGGGATATAATCCCAGGTGTGTTTGGCCCAATGAGAACTGCACCACAATTTCTGATAAAATGAGCTACCTTAATCATATCAATAGTGGGAATTCCCTCAGTAATACAAACAATGACTTTAATCCCTGCCTGCGCAGCCTCGATTATGGCGTCTGCAGCAAAGGGAGGCGGTACAAAGATACATGACACATTAGCATCATAAAGATTTGCAGCGTCTTTTACCCTGTCTAAAACAGGCACACCATCGAGTTTTTCCCCACCTTTTCCAGGTGTTACGCCTGCTACGACATTTGTTCCGTATGATATCATCTGCCTGGCATGAAATGCCCCTTCTTTTCCTGTTATACCTTGAACAACGACTTTTGTGCCCTCATCAACCAAAATACCCATATGAATACCCCGTTGTTATCCTAGAATTAATTGTTTCAGCTTACCTGCTCAGCCACCATTTCAGCGGCATCCTCTATGTCTCTGGCTACTGAAAAATCAAGGTCTGAGTTTTTCAATATTGCCCTTCCCTCTTGAACATTGGTGCCCTCCAGCCTGACAATGAGGGGAACCTTAATCTCAACTTCTTTAGCAGCATTAACTACGCCCCTTGCAAGGACATCACATCTCATTATGCCACCGAATATATTTATTAAGACTGCCTTTACCCTGTTATCGGCAAGGATTATTTTAAGGCCATTTTTAACCATTTCCTCAGTAGCGCCACCCCCGACATCAAGGAAATTTGCTGGTTCAGCACCGGCAAGTTTAATGACATCCATTGTTGCCATAGCCAATCCAGCGCCATTAACCATGGCCCCAATATTGCCATCAAGCCTGATATAATTCAGACTATACTTGGATGCCTCTGCCTCCAGTTCATCCATCTCATAAGGATCGTGAAGCGTGGCGATATTTTTTTGCCTGAAAAGGGCATTATCGTCAAAGTTTATCTTTGCGTCTAATGCTACTACCCTTCCAGAACTGGTTACTACCAAGGGGTTAATCTCCACTAAAGAGCAGTCATTTGATATAAATAAATTATAGAGTTTCGACATTATGGAGGAAAATTCCCTTAATAGGTTTTTATCCAACATTGGCTCTACACCAAAGAAAAAGTTTCTGGCCTGGTAAGGCAAAAAACCATTTGTAATATCTATATTTTCAAGGAAAAGTAATTCAGGGCTTTTGGCTGATACCTCTTCGATTTCCATCCCGCCTGCCTGGCTAAATATCATTGCAGGAGACTCTATTTTTCTATCAATAACAATGCCAAGATAAAATTCCCTTTCAATATCAAGCCCTTCCTCTACCAAAAGATTTCGTACCTTTTGTCCATTAGGGCCTGTTTGATGGGTAATAAGGGGTTTGGAAAGAATGTCTTCAGCCGCTTTTTTAACCTCTTCAATGCTTTTTACTACCTTTACACCGCCGCCTTTTCCTCTTCCACCTGCGTGAATTTGAGCCTTTACGACCCAGGGAGGCCCATCAATTGTTTTAGCAATCTCTAAAGCCTCTTCTGGTGAAGCAGCCACGTCGCCTTTTGGAACTGGTATGCCGGCATTGCGAAAGAGCTCCTTTGCCTGATACTCATGGATTTTCATAGTACGTAACTCCCTGAAAGAAATTTAAGAAATTAAAAATTAAAAGATCGTCACTAAAAGATTAGAAGACCATTAGTAATGATAAACAATTTTGCAATCTACTTTCATATTTTTTTATTTTATCATGTAAAAACAGTAAAGAATACTATTATTTTTTTCCATTAGAATGCAAGGATAAATATTAAGCTTTATTTCCGGAAGGCGCTCCTAGATAGGGAACAACGGATAAACAATATTGTTAGGCGGTGATTGGGTAGGCTCAAATTTCTTTCCAAGCAACTTTTTCTATTGGTTTAAGCAGGGTCAACAGAAGAAGCCCCAAGGAAGCCATTAAAATAGAAAGCCAGATGGCAAGGCTATATCCAGCAGTGACATCAAATATGTGCCCCGCAAGAATTGGGCCTATGGCGCCTCCCACAGTACCACTGAATGCAACTATACCAAAAAGTACACCATGGGCGGTTATGCCGAAGAATTCGGCAACAATTGGTGACATGGTGGTAAAATACCCGCCGTGGGAGATGCCATAAATCACGGCGAAAAGGTAGAGAACCCATAGTTCTTTGGCAACTTGCAACAAAAAAAGCCCGGCGATGAGTAAAATAATGCATAAAATCATCGATCTTTTACTGCCAATCCGGTCAATGGTAAAACCTATGATAAACCTGCCTACCATGCTAACTCCGCCAATAGTGGAAAGTACAGTCGCCGCCTTAGTTGCAGAAAACCCTATATCCTGCGCGTAAGGTACGATATGCAGTATTATGATCAGAAAACAAAAGACAATGGTAAGATTTGTCGAACAAATTGCCCAAAACTGCTTGGTACGTAGGGCCTCATTAAGATGAAGACCTTTATTAGATGGAACCTGATTATCAGGTGATGTTTCTCCACTATAATTGCTGAATAAATCAATGTGGGCCGGGTTGCGCTTGAGTAATTGAGAGATCGCCACAAGGAATACGAGAACAGCTATACCTATAATGTTGTATGATGCACGCCAGCCGTATTTGCTGATAAGTATGCTTGCTGCAAGCGGCATTATAAGCTGACCTGCGCCTGTGCCAATTTTGACAATGCCGGTCATTATACCCCTTTTTTTAACAAACCATCGAGCCGTGGTGCTTAGGGCAATGACATCAACAGAGCTCAAACCAATGCCGACTATAAAACTGTAAAACATATACAGTTGCCATACAGTAGTAAGTCGTGACATGAGTATATGGCCTAACCCAAATAAAAAGCCGGTAACGGCCATTACATTTTTAGGCCCTATTTTATCATTTAATCTACCCACAAAGATGCCAAGGAGCCCCATGATAAAAAAGGCGATGGAAGATGCACCGGATATTGCAGCCCTTGACCAGCCAAATTCCGATGCTAAGGAATTAAAAAATACGCCATATGATACATAGGTCCCTATACCAATGGCCTGTATTCCAAAGCATGCGACTACAATGACATAGCCGTAATAATATTCATGCCCTTTTATATTATTCATCGAAAAAATCCAAAAACAATCCTCTCACGCAGATGTTATTTTCTATCATAATTTATTTCTTATGGTAAAGTTTATGAGCTGATTTTATTACTAACAGACATGCTGCAAGGCATTATTCCTTTTTATACGATAATGCCTTGTATCGACGAGACTCTTTTTCGTTTCCCTGGGCGGAGTATATCTGGCTGATCCTCTCAAAATAATAGTCTTTATTATCGGGGTCTTCCTGGACGAGGGAGAGATATAACTCCAGTATGTCCTTTGAGGCAATTTTGGATTCGAAACATAGGTCCGCAAACCTTCTCTTTATAAATGGGTCGATTCTGTTACCACAACTTTTAGATTGGCTCATTATTTCACTATACATATCCATCGCCTTTTCTTTTTCAAGGAGTGCCTCATAAGTCTTGGCCAATGATCGAGCGATGCTTTCATCCCAACCTGAAGATTTTAGGTATTCAAGATAGAGGGATTCGGCCTCCTGATACCTTTCAGCCTGAAAGAGTATTTCACCTCTTAAAAGTTGAATAGACAAAGAGTTAACTAATTCATCAGGGCAGGAAAGAAGTATTTCTTGTGCATGGTCGTATTCACCTTGTTCCAAAAAAAGTTCACACAACAGTTGATATCCATGAGGTAAATCTGGGCGTTTTTTTATAAAATCCTCTAATAAAACTCGGGCCTCTTCATGCTTTTGTAGATTAAGGCAGGCTGTGGCCAGTTCCAAGTTTATAAAGCTACCTGATAATTGATTTTCCTCCATGGCCTGGTATAATTTGGCCTCAGCAAGCTCAAAATCTCCCTTGTTTAAGGCTATGTAACCAACCTTAAAGGGTTCTCCATAGCCTTGATATGCGTTTTGTATTTCCTCCGGCAATGAATTACACAGGGCACTAAAATATTCTTCCTCTTGATAAAATTGCTTCTCAGTCTCTTCAAACTGAGTGTTATGGTCATATGGGTCAATAATTTTTTCTGAGGTTGAATGCTTATGAATTTCTTTCAGCCTTTCCTCTAAATCAATTTTTAACTTTGGGTCACGTGTTAATTCAAGGGCAAGAGAGATTATCTCTTCCGCATCATCGAACAATTGAGAATTTATCAATTCTTCGGCCGTTTTTTTATGTTGAAGGGCCAGAAACTCCTTGCTCTTGGTTATTTTCGACTGAATAGTATTTTTAATATCGGTATTGTCTGGATATCTTTTTTTATATTTTTCTAAGGCAGTTTCATATTCAATCTTTGCAAGGCCATATTTTTTTTCGCTAAAGAGACTATCTCCCTTTTTCTCGTATTCCTCGGGATCCTTCCCGGAAAATATTTTTAAAAACCCCATTAAATTTCTCCACTTAATGATACTTAACCGCTTTATTGTTTTATAACACCGGTAGGGAAATAATGGCAAGGTGAAACAATTAATTTTGCCGGGTTGCTTTGGCATACTAAGATACATTGAGACGCATGGAGTCTGATATTATTATGTAAGACCACTAAATATCATTGACTTCACTGTTACCTTTACTCCGTAAGGAAATCACGAGCTGTTATCTGCGCAGTATTTGTAATACGTGCAGAATGTTAATAAGTCGATTAGCTCAAAGGCTTTTTTGCGGGTAAAAAGACGCTGCAGTTACAAGACGCATTTCAAGAGAGGACTCATTTATTTAAAAGCTTGTATGTGCCGGCCTTCAGCAACTTCTGAGGATATTTAAGCGATTGTAAAAGTTGCCGGCCAAAAAAGGTTACATCAAATTGACAATAGACAAAAATAGCTTGACTAATGAGCAATAATTTCTATAGTTATGCATTAGGCTAATTATTGGCAATTTAAACAGTTGAAAGGAGGAATTATGGGTGCTTTACTAATAATGTTACTGACGTTTGTCGGTTTTATCATTATGTATCAATTATATGGTAAGTACATTGGCAAAAAGATCTTTGCCATCTCAGGCGAGACAAAGGTTCCGTCTGTGGAAATGGAGGACGGTATAGATTATGTTCCTACGAGGAAGGAGATTATATTTGGACACCATTTTACATCAATTGCAGGAACAGGGCCCATTGTAGGGCCGGCAATCGCCATTATATGGGGATGGGTGCCGGCTCTGTTATGGATTTTTATCGGCTCAGTAATCATGGGTGCTGTTCATGACTTTGGCTCCCTAATCATATCCATGAGAAACCAGGGTAAATCCATAGCTGAGTATACCTCAAAGTATGTTAATAATAGGACAAAGATATTCTTTTTCCTCATCGTATTCTTAGAGTTATGGATAGTTATTGCTGTATTCGGATTGGTTATTGCGGTTATTTTTAATATGTACCCATCATCCGTGCTGCCGGTATGGTTCGAAGTAGTTATTGCGGTATATCTGGGACACCTTATTTACAAGAAGGGCGCGAACGTCATGACATGGTCGATTATCGCTGTTGCCGTGATGTATCTTACTGTAATAATAGGCTACTGGGTTCCCCTTAAGATGCCTGCGATAATGGGCATTCCCCCCACAGGCGTATGGACTATTATCCTACTTATATATGCCTTTATTGCATCTACGCTGCCGGTTACTACCTTGCTCCAGCCCCGTGATTTTATAAACTCGCATCAGTTGATTGTTGCATTGGCCCTTCTATCTTTAGGAGCGCTTTTTTCCGCCTTTGGAGGCGGCCTTAATTTAGTGGCCCCTGCAGTGCAGATGAATCCGGCTGAGGCCCCATCTATGTGGC
>JAGYMO010000063.1 GCA_018400255.1 Deltaproteobacteria bacterium | reverse complement strand
CCTATGGCAATAATTTTGGTAGGGTTTGTTATAGGTGGTGCGAATTTAATTTGTTCAGGGTCTAAAGGGGTTTCGATCTTATTATACGTTGGTTTGTTTTTAATAAATTCAATCATGCTCCCGTCAAAATCTATGGGTAACATGAGGTTTTTTTCAATGACACCAATATGTATACGATTTTTTTCGTAGTATTGAAAAATTTTCATAATGGTTTCCTTTTCACAACGCTTATTGCTTGATATTGTTACTATCTAAATCTTTTTAATTAAATAAGGTAAAAATTTTTTTCTATATGCCCATAAAATCTGTATTGATTTGAGCCAAGTTAGCAATATGTTGTTAGCCAGTCAGCAAACAGAAAGCATGGCTCAGTTTTCTAAAGAAAGCAGGAAATAAAATGGTTATTGCCTACATTTTTTAACTGTGGTTTTTCTTTTTTGCAAATTTCACTTGCATAAGGACATCGCGCACTAAACACACAGCCTGAAGGGAGGTTTATTGGTGTAGGCACTTCACCCCTCAATTTAATGTGGCCTGACCTCTGTTCGCCGACTCTCGGAATAGCACTGAGGAGGGCCTGAGTATAAGGGTGTTTTGGTGAGGTAAAAAGTTCTTTTGCTGGGGCCAATTCACATAAAACACCAAGATACATAACTGCAACACGAGTACTAATGTGTTCCACAACAGACAAGTCATGCGTGATAAACATATAGGTTAGGCCACGCTCTTTTTGGGCATCCATGAGTAAGTTAAGTATCTGAGCTTGAATGGAAACGTCTAAGGCCGAAACTGGTTCATCTGCTACGATAAATTCAGGGTCAACCATTAATGCCCTGGCTATGCTGATACGCTGTCTCTGTCCACCGGAAAATTCATGGGGGTAACGTCTTCCCCATAAAGGATCAATTCCTACCTGCATCATTACCTCAGAGATTTTTTCCCTTACCTCCTTTTTTGAAATAGATTTTTTATGAAAGAGGATGGGCTCTTCTAAAGTTTGGTGCACGGTTTTTCTTGGATTTAGGGATGCGTATGGATCCTGAAAGATCATCTGCATTTTAGACCTATAAGGGAGCATTTTATTCGATGAAAGGTTATCAATCCTCTTTTTGCTATAATAAATTTCTCCGCTTTCAGGGGGATAAAGTCCGAGTATGGTCCTGGCAAGGGTTGATTTCCCACAACCACTTTCACCGACAACACTGAATGTTTCCCCTGAAGAGATAGTGAAGCTAACATCGTTAAGTGCCCTAACGATGGTATGTTTCCTTATTAACTTTCCATTTTCAAAGGCAAGTTGCTCAAGAAATCCACCGGAAATATCAAACCGTTTAACAAGGTTGTTTACGGTTAAAAGATTATCGTTCAATTTTTATCTCTCCCAGAGACGTTTGCATGAATAGGCCGAAGCCCTATTCCCTGAAAAATTCACCCTAAGAAGGTTTTGAGTGCAATAGCTTTTTGTATATTGCCTTTATTTATCAGAGAAACAAGTAACGGTAATTATCCCTGTTCCTGATAGCAGGGGAAGGAGTACCGCTCATTTTTACCCCGACCTCAGAAAGCCACGGCTTTAGCCGTGGATGAATGCGCCTATAGTCGGGATGTCTCACCACTAAGCCCCGCCGTTCGAGAAGCTAATCGGCGAAACCAAGTGGTGCCACGGGCTAGCCCGTTGCACCACTTGAAAGGAACGTGGATTTTAGGGTTTACATGGATTGCAAGATCGCTTTTAAACTCAAAAAGGCTTTTATCATCTCATCCATATTATCCCGGCCTATTACGACCCTGGAGTTATTCAAGAACCTTAGGCAATAATACGGGGTAGCCATATATTGTGATATGTTTCTTCTTGACATACAAGCCTGTGCCTTCCTATAATTGCGCGTAAAGGTAACTTCTTGGCTGTAGCTCTCTTTTTTTGCTGAGCTTAGCGCTGCTGCGATGTTTCAACCGGCCTGCACTATCCATTGAGGCAGTTTTCGAATTCACCCTACACTAACGATAATAATAAAAGTATGACAATTAACAGTGTCACAATCGCAGTCCTTCTGATTGTTTTTATTTCGGCACTGGTGCGGACGGTATTCGGCTTTGGAAACGCACTGGTAGCAATGCCGCTTTTGGCAATGATAGG
>JAGYMO010000062.1 GCA_018400255.1 Deltaproteobacteria bacterium | reverse complement strand
AAATGCTGAGCGTTAATCCCGCTGCAAGCGGGACAAATTGTTTGAGGCCTTGAGGCCGAGTTTTTGGAATTTAGCGAAGCATTTGATGAACCCCAAAATGGGCATCATGAGCGAGTAAAACGACTTTTTACGAAACCATCGATTTTTGTTTCTAAATCTTTTACCTGATTTTCGAGTGTCTTTATCCTTTCCAGGTATAAAGGCAGCTTTTTTATGTTTCCTCTGGTCTTAAGCCAAAGGCGATGAGGCATTGTTGGAATACCTGACACAATTTCTCCTGCTGGAATAGAGTGTGACACTCCAGATTTTGCCCCAATCATTACCCTGTCACCTATTTCCACATGATCCGCAAACCCTACCTGCCCACCTATAATTACATTTTTGCCTATCTTTGTACTACCTGCAATTCCTACCTGGGCAACAACAAGGGTATTTTCTCCAACAACCACATTATGGCCGATTTGAACAAGATTGTCAGTCTTTACGCCACTTCGTATAACTGTTTTGCCAATAGAGGCTCTATCTATAGTATTGTTTGCACCAATCTCGACATCATCCTCAATCTCCACAATTCCAACCTGCGGTATTTTTACGTTTACGTCACCATCTCTCGCATAGCCGAATCCGTCGCTACCTATAACAGTTCCACCGTGAACAGTTACATCTTTCCCGATAATGCAATCAGACATTATAGTTACATTAGGGTATAATACAGTTCCATCACCAATTTTCACCCTGTTACCTATGTACGCACCTGGAAAAATTGTTACATTAGAACCTATTATGGCTTCATAGCCAATATATACAAGAGGGTATATCGAAACATCTTGGCCTATCTTTACATCTTTTTCAATTATTGCCTTTTCGCTAATCCCCTCAAACCTTGGTACAGGTGGGGAAAACAGTGCCGCAACCCTTGCATAGGCAAAATAAGGATCTTTAACTACTATCTGTGCCCCTTTATATGTATCAATGGCCTCTCTTACGATTACTGCAGAGGCCTTTGTCTCCTTAATTTGATCTTTAAACCCGGAACCTTTAAAAAACGATATCTCCCCATCACCTGCCAATGCAAGGGAGCTTATCCCTTTTATTAGGACATCTTTATCTCCTAGAACTTCTCCCCCCACTAAGTCTGCTATTTGTTTAAGAGTTATTTTCAATTCAAAAGTACCTTACGTTATCAAAGATTATTGTTCACTTAAAATTATCATTATTGATGAAACCTACGTTCATTTAACATTTTAAATTAATAAGATAAGACCCTTGCCATCTTTATCATTAATATAGCTACAATAGATGCTAGCATTCTAATTACTATCAGATTCATGCGCAATCAAAAATAATGTAAGGCCTTATCTTATAAATAACGTCTATTTTGTGCTTGTATTTCTTTTCAAGCTCGGGGCTCATCATGAATAATAGTGCCAAATCAGACCTTCAGCCTGGAAAACAGCACTTAAACCATTAATCATTTACTTTCACTCTTTAATTTATCGTAGGCCTTTATCACCTGATCGGTGATTTCCCTTGACTCATCAAAATAAAGGACCCCCCCTGCCCATCTTTCCATTATCAGGTTATACTTGCTTTCAGAGCCTATCTTTCCAATTATATCCTTGAGCTCATTAAAAATTTTCTTCTTCTCTTTTTCTTGAGCCCTCATCATCTCTTCATTTAAATCCTTAAAAAAATATTCTAATTCCCTGGCCTTTCTTTCAATATCCTTTTTTTTATTCTCTTGCGCATCCATGCTTAGCATCATAGATTGTTTCTCTAACTCTTTTCTTAACTCCAAAAGCTCCTTCTGTTTATTATCGAGTTTCTTCTGAAGATTTTCCTTTTTCTTTTTTAAGGCGTCAGTAACTTTTTGTCCCTCTTGAGACTCTTGAATGCATCTTTGCATATCAACTACACCAACAGAAATGCTATCTTCTCCTAACACTATGCTGGTGCTGAAGCTGACAGCAATAATTACCATAAGAAAAAAAACTTTTTTCATTTTACCCTCCATTTTTGATATATCTCATCAGGTAAGCGATAAATATAAAATTAATCATAATTTAACCTCACATGCAACATGCGAGTTCAAAAGCTTTCTCAATCTTATATGCTCCCCTTATGCTTAAACGACCAAGCCCCTCTAATGGCTCTATAATTTACCCCCGTGTTAATACTACCATATTTAAAGGTTTATATACAGGCAGACACTGCATTTGCTAAAATAACAAGTCAACTCCTATCCCCAAAAGGGATAGCTTGAGGGTCAGAGGCACAAAGGCACAGAGTTTTTGAGACGCATTATT
>JAGYMO010000061.1 GCA_018400255.1 Deltaproteobacteria bacterium | reverse complement strand
TAACGATGCGCACCTGCAAAGGAAATCTTCCATAGTGCGATATTTTTCGCCGACAATTCCTGGTTTTCCCAGGTACTGCCACCATCGGTTGTGTGAAGGATTACGCCTTCCGGTAGTTCGGAAGATGCCCCGTAGGCCTTAAAGCCTACCACCCAAATAGTATCTTCGTCAAAACAGGTCAAACCTTCATACTGATAATTGTTCGTCGGGTCCATGATATCACTGATGACCTCATCATTCATCAAGCGTACGCGGATAATCCTGCCCCCGCTTTGCCCGCCGATATTCTGAACAGCCCAAACCGTATGAGCATTTAGTGCACATATGTCGTCGAGATCATTCGGCCCCGAGACATCAGGGGCATCCAGACTCCACGTATCCCCGCCATCCAGGGTTCGATAGATATGGGCGGCTGGCCTGACAGCTGCCCATGCAACTTCAGAAGAGACAATGCTAACCGCCATGGGTCCGAACTGAGACCCTAAATAGTCAGGGTCCAAAAGCGTTTCCTGCTGCCATGTCTGCGCAAAATCCGCCGAATGAATTATCCCCACTTCTCCACTTCCGAAATCAGCAATCCAGATGTCTTCACCTAGTGCATCAATCCTGTTTATTTGTTTCATAACAATGCCCCCGTGAGGAATGATAGTCCAGATCTCACCCCCATCCAGGGTACGCATGACTATTCCACTCAGCGTAACCGCCCAAGCAACGTTTCTTGAAAGTCCTTTAATACCCTTGATTTCATCTGTTATACCTTCCGGAAGGACCTGTGGGTTCCAGTTGAAGCCGCTGTCTGACGTGTGCAGTATTGCCCCGCCCTGCTCATCACCCACTGCCGCCCATGCTGTAAATTCATCCACTGCGCTAATGTCATTTGCCCACATGCCTTCCCACAGCGTTCCATCTCCCTGCTCTTCCCAGGTCATTCCTCCATTATCCGTATGAAGTATAGCGGCTGTGCCGTCAGGGCCATCTCCGATAGCCCATCCCACCACCCGCGTCTTTATAGGATCATAATGGTCATTGTCGCTGCAGGCGCTAATTGAAAAAATAATGGTAAAAAGCAGAATTGCCGGAAAAACCAAATATTTCATCCGCGTTCCTTTTAAATTAAATTTACACCTATCATATTCAAATCCGTTCACATTCTATAAGAGGAATTCAATCACCATATATCTAAAATAATTTAATCAATAACACGAATTCTAAATAAACTCTTCCTTATTTCTCACATTAAAAGGTCAGAAAAAATTACGATTGACTAAAGGGGAAACATAGTATAGTTTTAATCCATAATTATAAAAAGGGATTGGCAATGAAGGTATTAGTTTTAGGAGCCGGTGGTCTACAGGCAAAAGCAGCCATTTATGATCTATCATTAAGCAGTGATGTCAGTGAAATAGTGTGTGCTGACTCTAGACCCGACACTATCGCTGATTTAAAAAGATTTGCTGATGAAAAAAAGTTAAGAGAAGCAACAATAGATGTAAACGACTTCGAAAAATTAAAGGGGCTTTTCATAGAGGCAGACATTGCTATTGATCTTCTACCAAGAGGCTTTAAAGAGCTTGTATGCGAGGCAGCTATTGAAACACGGACAAGTGTGGTAAACACAAATT
Source organism: Deltaproteobacteria bacterium (assembly GCA_018400255.1). GTDB lineage: Bacteria > Desulfobacterota > DSM-4660 > Desulfatiglandales > B25-G16 > M55B121. Next base: position 6,501 of record JAGYMO010000061.1, on the reverse strand, counting down.
ACACATACGATATGTCAAGATATGAAAAAAAGGCAAAAGACGCAGGGATAGCAATTATGTGTGAATGCGGCCTCGACCCTGGCATAGACCTAGTCATCTATAATAAGGCGATTCATAAATTTGATGAAATTCATTTACTTAATTCTTATTGTGGTGGTTTTCCTGAGAAATCTGCATGCGATAACCCTCTGAACTACAAAATTTCCTGGACCTGGGAAGGGGTGCTAAGCTCAACCAAACGAGACGCAACGGCCATAAAAAATGGCATTAAAGTTAGTATCCCCGCAGATGATCAACACAAGCCTGACTACATAAACACAATGGATTTTCCCGCCTTAGGCCTACTCGAGGCCATTCCCAATGGTGATGCAATTTACTTTACGGATTTGCTCGGCATTAGTGAAAAAATACAGGAAACGGGACGATATTCTTTGCGTTGGCCGGGGTGGAGTGCAATCTGGGGCCCATTAAAAAAATTGAGTTTTTTAGACACAGAGCCTGTTAACGGACTGCCATGTGCCGTAACACCCTATCAATTCTTAGATAAATTCTTGGGTCCAAGACTTCAATATAAGGATAACGAAAAAGACCTTGTGGCCATGATTAACGTTTTTGAGGGCATTTCAGGTGGAAAGCAAGTACGCCTGACCAGTACTATGTTGATAGAGCGAAGCCTTGACACGGGTTTGATGGCAATGAGCAAGGGAGTTGGCTACCCTGCCAGTATAGTCGCCCAAATGATAAACAATAAAGAAATTACCGCCACAGGAATTCTTACCCCCGCTTTGCATGTCCCCTGGAAGCCTTTCATGGAAAAGTTAAGCGAGCGAGGGATAGTTATAAATGAAAAAGAGGAATTTTTACATTAATCAAGGCATGTCTCATCTATTCTTTTCAAAAACCGTTTAAATACAAAGGAGGATGCTATGAAAACAAAACACGTAATAGTTTTAATAATGGCCCTTTTATTGACTGCCATGCTGGTTAGCACGGCCATGGGAGGAGCACTTACCGACATAGTAAAACGTGGGGAGTTGCGGGTGGCTGTTCAATCAGGAGCTGCACCATATGCCTTCGTTGATAAAAATGGAGAACATACCGGCTCCATGGTTGAATTCACAAGGGAGATGGCTGAAAGAATGGGTGTGAAATTGAAGGTTTTGGACTTTGACTGGGATGGCCTTATCCCGGCCCTGCTATCGGGCAAGGCAGATGTTCTTGCCGCAGATATGACTCCAACTCTAAAACGGGCTCTTAAAATAACCTTCTGCGACCCCTGGTATTATGTTCAGCCTTGCATATTTACAAAAACAGGCGCTCCCTACCAGACCCAGGAAGATGTCAATAAGCCTGATGTTACAGTGGGCGTACTGTTAGGGTCCACTGGAGAAACAATTGCGAAAGAATATCTTCCCAATGCCAAGATTAAATCATATAAGGGCGGCGGTCGTATGATAGTCCAGGCGCTTTTGGCTGGCCATGTAGACGCCGGTGTAAACGATGACCTTGCCGTTCTAACTGTCCTGCCTGATTTCCCACCTAACTCAATACGCTTGTTTGAAAAGCGTCTCGGCGTAGGGAAAGATCCATTAGCATTTGCCGTCCTCCACGAATCTGTCAACCTCTGGCAATGGATTAATTTATACTTTAAAACCATAAGATCCGATGGTACATATAAAAAAAATATAAGCTATTGGATGGAGTCCACTGACTGGAAAAAGGATCACTAAAATATTTCTATATTAAAAACCTGATAAAACGAAGGGCTCATTACCCTTCGTTTTATCTCCACACCAAATGGGAATAACTTTACAATGCTTGAAGGCTTCAACTTCAGAATTATCTGGGAATATATGCCATTGTTCCTGGAAGGCCTCCGAAATACCTTTCTAATATCAATTCTCTCCATTTTTTTAGCATTAATCGTCGGTGTAATAGCTTGCGGCGGCCGTCTGTCCCGCTGGAAATTTTTGCGGGGTATTTCAATAATCTACATTGAATCCATTAGATCAACCCCATTGCTGGTACAAATTTACTTTTTCTACTTTGGGCTGCCCACGCTCGGAATCCGTATACCGGAAATTCAAACTGGAATTTTGGCCCTGATGCTTAACAGTGGTGCCTACATTGCTGAAATAGTCAGGGCAGGCATTACATCTGTTCCCAATGGCCAGATCGAGGCAGGCATGTCCTCAGGCCTAAACTATTTTCAACGAATGCGCTTTATCATACTTCCGCAGGCAATAGGGGTAACTGTCCCACCCTTATTAGGTCAAGCAATAGTTTTGGTTAAAGACTCCGCGCTGTTATCGCTTATCTCAGTTATGGAACTAACACGCTGTGGTCAGGTACTCACCTCGGAAAGATTCATGCCTACCGAGGCATTTTTTACTGTGGCCTTTCTTTATCTATGTATATACTTCTGCCTCAAATACCTGGCCGATTGGTCTCAGAAAAGATTAATATTTAAAGAGACATACTAAAATCATGATAGCTTATTATTTTCAACGGCTAATCGAAATATTTCCCTTCTTTCTTAAAGGTTTGTGGATGACCGTAATAGTTTCCTGTCTTGGCTTAATATTCGGAACAATCTTTGGCTTTATCATGGGTGTACTCCGGTCACAGAAAATTAGGCTTTTTAACTGGCCTATAGGCATTTTTGTTTCTGTTATAAGGGGCACGCCTTTTGTCGTTCAAATATTTATTGTTTTCTTTATCTTCCCTGAATGGGGGATCCAACTGAATGCAATTTCAGCGGCTGTTCTGGCGCTGACAATACTGGGTACGGCATTTATCTGTGAAATTGTAGCGGGTGGGATCAAGGCAGTGCCAAAAGGGCAGTGGGAAGCAAGCGCAAGCAGCGGATTAAGTATTGTTAAACAGTTAAGACTCGTCATTATACCCCAGGCTCTGCGGACGATTTTGCCGCCATTGGTAGGTCAATATGTATTGCTAATAAAGGATTCTTCGGTTGTTTCTGTAATAGGTGTTGTAGAATTAACACGGGTAGGATGGCTTACCGTGGTTCGCATCCCTGAAGGACTTATGGTCTTCTCTCTTGTAGGAATACTCTATTTTGTTATATCCTATCCGCTCATTCGCCTGTCAAACGGCCTGGAAAAGAAGCTGTCTGTAGGCCAAATCAGTTTATAGGATTGTACAGAGGGTTTTTAGGCATAGTAGTAAAATTATAATACAGGAAATAGTATGATAAAATTTAAAGACGTGAATAAATGGTTTGGCAGCCTTCATGTTTTACAAAACATCAATGTGCATGTTAAGCCCGGCGAGGTAGTCGTCATATGTGGTCCCAGTGGCTCAGGCAAATCTACCCTGATCAGGTGCATAAACCGACTGGAAAAATTTCAAGATGGTGAGCTACATGTAGATGGTATGCCCCTTCATAACTATTCAATAAATCTTACGAAATTAAGGGCTGAGATAGGATTCGTATTCCAGCAGTTTCATCTTTATCCCCATATGACCGCATTGGAAAATGTAACCCTGGCACCAATACATGTCCGTAAAATAAAAAAGAAGGAGGCCAAAGAAATAGGCATGGAAAAACTTGTTCGCGTGGGTCTAGGCGATAAGGCAAGCTCTTATCCGGACCAGCTTTCTGGTGGCCAGCAACAACGTGTCGCAATTGCTCGTGGTTTGGCCATGTCCCCAAAAATCCTCCTCTTTGATGAACCAACCAGCGCTCTTGATCCAGAAATGATTGGCGAGGTTCTGGATGTCATGATTAAATTAGTTGATGAAGGCATGACCATGTGTGTAGTCACCCATGAAATGGGTTTTGCCCGCCAAGTAGCTCATAGGGTTATCTTTATGGATGAGGGAGAAATTATCGAGACAGAAAAGCCTGACCAGTTTTTTGATAATCCACAGACCGAAAGAGCCGCTCTATTTATAAGTAAAATCCTAACTCACTGATTACTTTCCTACTCTCAACTGCTATAACATTTCGAAATTTATGGGAATAAACTTACAAAAGAGCTGACATCTCTCCCGCCTTCGGAAATAGTCCGAATATTCCGCCTGTATGAATGAAAATAATTCTATCACCAAAAATGCGGGGTTTTCTCTCAAGCTCCTTGAGCATGCCAAAAAATGCCTTGCCTGTGTAAACGGGGTCAAGAACAATACCTTCTGTACGGGCCACATCACGAATCAAATTTAGTTCCTCCGGACGTGAGATAGCATAGCCTTTGCCAACGTAGCCATCTATTATGTTTATGTCTCTATCCCTCAAAAAGGGTATACCTAAACTATAGTTTGCTATTGTCTTCTCACAAATATCACCTATAACACGTACAAAGTAGTCCTTGTCGTTACATACATTTACACTCACAACGTTCACATTGAGTCCGAAAAGTAAAACTCCGAGTATCAAACCAGCGCTGGTGCCTCCTGAACCGGCAGCATTAATGATAGTAGTAGGTTTATCTCTTCCACCAGAAAGGTCGTCCAGGTCCCGCGCTAATTCCTCTACTGCACGTATGTAACCCCAGGCCCCAATTGAATTTGAAGCCCCCTCGGGTATAATATAGGGCTTCTGGCCTATTTTTCTCAGCAAATCAGCCTCTCTCTCAAAAATTTCACCTCTATTTTCATATTCATCCGGTGTAACCCATACAATATCCGCGCCAGCCAGTTTATCAAGCAGGCTGTTGCCTTCATAAGACGGAGGATTCGAGGGATCAGAAACCCTAAGGATCAGGCGGGAGTTCAACCCTAGTTTTACAGCGGCAATTGCTGTTGCTCGGGCATGATTTGATTGTACACCACCGCAGGTGAGAACCGTGTCAGCGCCATTGTTTATCGCCTCTGCAAAGGCAAATTCTAATTTACGCACCTTGTTACCTGATAGTTCTACACCGGTTAAATCATCACGTTTTACGTATAATTCAACACCTAATTTGTCACTCATTCGCCCCAGCATATCCAAAGGCGTGGGGGTGTTAGCTAACTTTACTCGAGGCGGATATTCAATCTTTTCGCTCATTGCGTAATCCCTCCAATGAAAAGCTACTTTCTCAACTCTTTTAAGACCTCGTCCAAGATTGACAGTCCCTTGTCTAATTCCTCCCGGCAAACTACCAATGGTGGAATAAGCCGGACAGAGTTTTCGCCACAACCTAACAACAGTAGACCTTTTTGAAAGGCCCTTTCGATTACCTCATTACGCTCATCCACGGCCTTTGTCTTCTTTTCCCTGTCTGTAACCAGCTCAATGGCAACCATTAAACCCTTACCTCGCACATCACCTATAAGCTCATGCTCTTCCTGAAGCTTCCTCAATTGGGCGATAAGATATTCACCCATCTCCGCCGCATTATTTACCAGCCCATTCTGTAATAGTTCAATTGTGGCAAGTGCCGCCTGGCAGCTTACCGGGTTTCCACCAAATGTGCTCGCGTGGGATCCCGGACTCCAACTCATTATCTCGTGCTTGGAAACCATTGCCCCTAAAGGCATGCCGGATGCAATACCCTTTGCCAAGGTAAATACATCAGGTTCAATGCCATAATGCTGAAAGGCAAACATTTTTCCTGTTCGCCCCATTCCCGACTGGATCTCATCTGCAACATATAATATTCCAAATTCCCTGCAGAGTTCATACAATTTTTGATGAAATTCTTTCGGAGGCGCAACATATCCTCCCTCTCCCTGGATAGGCTCAACAAATATTGCTGCTACCTCCTCTGCTGGTATTACCCTTTTAAAAAGATCCTCTTTGATCCAATCCACACAATAAATATTACAATCCGGGTATTTAAGGTTGTATGGACATCTGTAACAATAGCCGTAAGGGACGTGTGTAACACCTGGAACAAGCGGTGCAAAACCCTTTTCATGGATCATCTTGCTGCCGGATAAAGATAGCGCTCCCATTGTACGCCCATGAAACGCACCAAAAAAAGATAAAACAAGGGAACGTTTGGTGTGATACCTAACAAGCTTTAATGCGGCCTCGATGGCCTCAGCTCCAGAGTTCCCATAGTATACCATTAAATCATCCGCCATATCAGATATTTCACAAATTTTTTCTGCAAGGTTAGATTGCGCTCCGTAATAAAAATCAGTACCAGACATATGTAAAAATTTCTTTGCCTGTTCTATTATTGACGCAACAACTGCCGGATGGCTATGCCCAGTATTACAGACACCAATCCCTGAGCTAAAATCAAGAAAGCGATTTCCATCAACATCAGTTACAATAACACCCTCGCCCTTATCAATTACAAGTGGATAGCTTCTAGTATAGGATGGCGATATGTATCTCTTATCCTTTGCTAAAATTTCTCTGGCCTTTGGGCCAGGCACCTCTGTCACAAAACTTGGATAGTCAATGTTTTTCATAATTTTATTCTCCACTGGTTAAAATATAATATTCAGCAACGGCTGATTGCCTGCAACCATGAAGTTAAACCTTACCTTACATAAGTCAACTACTATCCCTAAAAGGGATAGCTTGAGGGTCAAAGGCACAGA
>JAGYMO010000060.1 GCA_018400255.1 Deltaproteobacteria bacterium | reverse complement strand
CGTATCAAGCAGGCACATCAATGCAGTAATTTCATAATCTTTGTGGCTTAGTGCCTTTGTGGCAATATACCAGAGTAGTTACCTTATATCTACTATATAAGTAAAGTAAAAATATCGAACTTAAGAGAAGATTGTGTTGACCTAGCGACCTCTCAGGCTTTATCCACAGTACAATTATTCTGGTGTCTTATCTGGGTTTAAGATTAGAAGATGTTTGTGTTTCGTGGCTGTAGCGGTTTTTTTATTTGAACATTTCTCTACTAGGCGTTTCAGATTGATCGACGTAAGTCCTTTGCGCAGCTACTTCCTGGGATCGCTTTTGCACGCTTTTTAATTTCCGCCGCTATAGCGCTGATTTGGCCGATGTGCGTTATAGGGTAGTACTCATTTGATATAACAGCTATAGATAATGATATTATAGGGTATCGTTCCTTTTGACCTTTTCTATTAATGGAGTCAATAAACCCCTGAGTCCTGTCGTCCTCATCATAAAAGTTTCCTATTATGAGATCAAAATCACTGATTATTTCACTACAAACCGTATCTGTTAGGTTTGGAGGGACAATAAAAACAAAATCATCACCACCTATATGTCCGACAAAGGAATCATTAGAGTGTAGTTTATGTACTGAGTTTGTTAAAAGTCGTGCGGTTATTTTTATAATTTCGTCTCCCCTTAAAAAACCATATTTGTCGTTGTAGGATTTGAAATTGTCAAGATCTACGTAGCCTACAGAAAATTGAGCTTTCCTGTCGATTCGTAGCTGGAGTTGTCTTGATATCGAATAATTACCAGGTAGCAGTGTAAGGGGGTTGGAATCTCTATTTCTAACCGCCCTTGAGAGTGCCAATGAAAGCCTCAACCATAAATCCTCCGTAGTGAAAGGTCTTTGTAGATAATCATCAACAGGTGCATTTTCCCAATCAATTTTATATATATTGGTTTTCGGCTGAATCATAAGGATTATAGGAAGATTGTTGAAAATTGTGTCTCTTTTAATCCTGTTGCAAAGCCTTTCCCATTTATCGTCAGCCAATGCCTGGTTTATGATTATTAAATCAGGAGGGGTGCTGTACATTATATCAAGTGCATGGGAAGATGATTCGCAGGTTTCAAAAATAAAGGGATGCTCATCTTTTTTTAATTTCTCTTTCAATTCCTCAATGATATCGAGGCTGTTGCTTATAACAAGAAGCCGTTTTTCTTCATTTGTCATATGTCAGGGCCGTTTTCCGGGTAAATATTTTCTGCACTATCAAGTTTTTCATCAATTTCCCTGATGATTTCTTCTAAAAGGGGGTCGGATATTCCGAGAATATCCCACGCCCTGTTATCTATTTTAGGTACAAAGTTGTCTCCGGCAAAACCAAATCCTATTCCTCTTACAAGAGAATCTGCAACATGAACTACTGCTGTGGATTGAATAGCAAACTCGGAAAGATTTGGCCGATGGTGATAGGTTATTGGGTATGCAAGTTTGTTTGGTAAATACCATTCTTGGCAAAGCCATTTGCCCACAGTCGCGTGGGTAAATCCTAGTATATCCTTTTCAGCCTCATAGATGGATATTTGGTTGTCTATTACTTTTTGTTCGATGAGCAATGATTCCTCAGGCAGTTCTAATTTGATAATGACCTTACCTAAGTCGTGCAAAAGTGCTGCCACAAATACCTCTTCCGGGTCCGGCATATTCAATTTTTTCGCGATTACACCTGCAGAAATGGCGCATCCTATAGAATGCTGCCATAGACCAAGGAATCCTCTGGCAAGCATTATATCAAAAACCGAGCTACTGAGCAGAAGACCTTTTACCACATCAAAACCGAGAATTATGAGGGCATGTCTTATATTCGAGATTCGGCGAGGAAATCCATATAATACAGAATTGACTATACGGAGTATCTTGGCGGAAAGGGCCTGATCAGAGGAAATTATTTTAGCGATATCCTCTGCGGTAGTTTCAGGGTTCTGAATTGATTTATTTATTTCCTGAAAAACACCTGGCATAGTGGGCAGATTTTTCAAGGATTTAAGGCGCTTTCTTATCGCCTCTCTATCAACAGTCACTTTCTTTAACCCTTTCATTAAGGCATTTAAAAATAAGGCTCTTGATTCTCTTCATAAGCGGATCTTGTTCTACAGAACTGAAACGGGCATTTAGTTCATCTATCTGTTGACCTACTGGTTTGACAGCGGCCTCCTCGCCGAAAGGATTTCCTTTCACTGTAATTTCAGTGATTCCTGCATCGGAAAGCCTTGAGATTATATTTTCGTTAAGCTCAGTGCCGACAGTGCATAGAGGCATCCCCCGTTTGTTTTTGATTGATTTGGAAAGCTTCATGCCTGTAATCGCATTTTTTAGGGGTATCTTTTGCATAATAACCGTTTCTTTAGCATAAAAAAGGCCCGCAAATCAAGTTTTGACCTGCGGGCCTTAAAATAAGGTTTATTTTTTCATTTAATTAAGAAATTAAAAACGCTAAGTTTGGCTGTTAAGTTTACCAGTTAACTTTAAGCCCCTTGGCTTCCCAAAATGCCGTTGTTGTACCTGGTGCGCATCTCTTTTTTTATATATTTTTGGAGACCACCAGATTGAAAGATGCACTTACACCCGAGAAGCCCTATTTATGTCACCTCAAACTCCCTTTGTTAAATAGTAACCTTTGGCCATTTCCAAGCCTTTTTACAGGTTTTTGTTGTTTAGATTGAAGTTTGGTGGCACGTCATAGCTTTTCTAATAATAAAATCCTTAAAACGGTTCCAAACACCTAAACGTTTGATATTATTTTATTCTTCCTACAATATATATATCGGCAATTTTTTATTAAACTTTAGTAAATTAACGTTTAATAATATACTAATCATAAAAATTCGATTTGTAAAGATCATTCATGCATAAATCCAAATAATGGGCATGAATTTTTGTAAGCGTTCACAGAACGCTGAAATTAGAAAATAGTCCCGCAGAGCGG